>JACCVZ010000279.1 GCA_013697905.1 Nocardioidaceae bacterium | reverse complement strand
CGGCGTCGAGCTGCTGATCCCGGACTTCAACGCCGACCCGGAGCAGCTCGCCGAGGTGTTCGGCTCCCGGCCCGCGGTCCTCGCGCACAACATCGAGACGGTCCCTCGCATCTTCAAGCGGATCCGGCCGGGGTTCCGCTACGAGCGCTCCCTCGACGTGATCCGCGCGGCCCGGGCCGACGGCCTGGTCACCAAGTCCAACCTGATCCTCGGCATGGGCGAGTCCCGCACCGAGATCACCGGCGCGCTGAACGACCTGCGGTCGGTCGGCACCGAACTCATCACGATCACGCAATACCTCCGACCGTCGCTGCGGCACCACCCGATCGAGCGCTGGGTCAAGCCAGCGGAGTTCCTCGAGCTCGAGGCCGAGGCGACAGACCTCGGGTTCGCCGGCGTGATGAGCGGCCCACTGGTGCGCTCGTCGTACCGGGCCGGGCGGCTCTACCAGCAGGCCCTGACCTCGCGGGGCGTGAGTTCACTGCGATTGCTGAGCGAGCAATCGGCTTGATCTCGGTCGGACGACGGGACTGAGTCACTACCGCAGAAGGTTGGCGACATGGCGAAGAAGGCAGCTGCCGCAGGGGACAGCAAGCCCAAGAAGGAAAGCACCCTCAAGCGGTTTCGTGCCGGCTACACGATCACCCGCCAGCACGACAAGCGGGTGGGGGTCGTCTGCCTGGCGTGGTTTCTTGGCGTCGGGCTCGTCGTCGGTGCTCTCTTCTGGTACTTCCTGCACCCGATCGCCGGCGTCGTCACCGGCATCCCGGCCGGCCTGCTCGCCGCACTCATCGTGTTCAGCCGGCGGGCCGAGCGGTCGGCGTACAAACAGCTCGAGGGCCAGCCGGGAGCAGCCGCCGCCGCGCTCGGGGTGCTCCGCCGCGGCTGGCAGCTGCAGCCCGGCATCGCCGTCACCAAGAACCAGGACATCGTGCATCGTGTGGTGGGACGCCCGGGCGTCATCCTCGTGGGCGAGGGTAACCCGCAGCGTGTGCGCAACCTGCTTGCGGTGGAGAAGAAGAAGCACGCCCGGGTGGTCGGGCAGGCTCCGATCTACGACATCGTGGCCGGCGACACCGAGAGCGACGGGGTCGTCTCGGTGAAAAGGTTGTCGAAGCACATCATGAAGCTGCCCCGCAACATCGAGCCGCACGAGATCACCGACCTGCTCCAGCGGCTCAAGGCCCTCGATGCCATGCGCCCCCAGCTGCCCGTGCCCAAGGGCCCGATGCCCACGAGCATGAAGGCCGCCCGTCAGGCCATGCGCGGACGCTGACCAGGCAATCCGGAGCAGCCGCGGTGACGAATCAACAGATGTGCCTGTGACCGAGAACCTTCGCCCGCGCGTCGCCGTCGTCGGCGCCGGCATCTCCGGCCTGACCGCGGCGCACCTGTTGCGACGTACCCGCGACGTCACCCTCTTCGAGCAGCAGGACCGGCTTGGCGGACACGCCCACACCCACCGGGTCAACCTCGGCGCCGGCAAGGCGGCGGTCGACTCCGGGTTCATCGTCCTCAACGACCGCACCTACCCCCTGCTGCGGCGGCTCTTCGGCGAGCTCGGAGTCGCCGTCCGGCCGACCGAGATGAGCATGAGCGTCAGCTGCGACGGCTGCGGGCTGGCGTACGTCGGTGGGCGCGGTGCGGGTGGCATCTTCGCGCAGCGCAAACGCGCCGCCGACCCGGCCTTCTGGAAGCTGCTGAGGAGTGTCAGGCGGTTCCAGGCCCTCGCCATGCAGCACCTTGCCGACGGTGGTGAGTCGCTCGAGACGTACGGAGAGTTCCTGGAGCGGCACCGTTTCGGCACCCACTTCGTCGAGCATTACGCGCTGCCGATCGTGTCGTGCGTATGGTCCAGCGGCCACCGCCAGTCGCTCGACTACCCGGCCGCGTACCTCTTCGAGTTCCTGTCCCACCACGGTTTCCTCCGGCTCGGCGACGCGCCCCAGTGGTACGTCGTCGAGGGAGGGTCCAGCACGTACGTCGACGCCATTGCAGCCGGGCTTGCCGACGTACGTCAAGGGGTCGGTGTCACCGGCGTCGCTCGGCACGTCGACGGGGTGACGATCACCGACGCCAACGGGGCAACGAGCGAGTTCGACAAGGTGGTGGTGGCCACCCATCCCGACGAGGCGCTGGCTCTGCTGTCCGACCCGAGCCCGCTCGAAAAGGAGCTGCTGGGCAGCTTCAGCTACGCGCCCAACTCGACGGTGCTCCACCGAGACGAGAGCCTGCTGTCGCCGAGCGTGAGCCAGCGCGCGAGCTGGAACTTCCGGCTCGACTCGTGTCACCAGCGGTCGGACGCCGTCCAGGTCAGCTACTGGATGAACCGGCTCCAGCACCATCCCGACGCGCACCCGCTGATCGTCACTCTCAACGCCGACGGACAGATTGCCCCAGACAAAGTCATCGCGACGATGGACTACGCCCACCCGGTCTTCACGCCTGCTTCGGTCGCGGCGCAACGTCGGCTGGGCGAGATCGCGACCGACCGCACGACGTACGCCGGCGCCTACCACGGTTGGGGCTTCCACGAGGACGGCTGCCGGTCCGGCGTCGCGGCGGCGGCTCACTTTGGGGCGACCTGGTGACGACCACACCGACCGCCGTACCGGCCCTGGTCAAGGGTGAGGTGCGGCACGCCCGCTTCCACCCCCTGAAGCACTCCTTCCGCTACCGGGCCCACCAGTGGCTTGTCGACGTCGACGAGCCCGACGTTGCGCCGCGCTGGCTGCGGGGCCTGGTCTCCTTCCAGGCCCGCGACCACGTCGGCGACCCCGACGCCACGCTCGGCGACAACATCCGGGCCTTCATCGCCGCCCAGGATGTCGCCTGGAGCGCACACCGGGTCGTCATGCTCGCCAACGCCCGTGTGCTCGGCTACGTGTTCGACCCGCTGAGCGTCTATTGGTGCTACGCCGACGACGGCCGCCTCGAGGGGGTCGTCGCCGAGGTGCACAACACCTACGGCGAGCGCCACGGGTATGTCGTAGAGGTGGATGACCACGGCGCCGCGCGCACCGACAAGACGTTCTACGTCTCTCCGTTCTTCGGCGTGTTCGGCGACTACCGGCTCAAGTTCGTCAACGACGGCGGCAAGCTCGGCGCGTACGTCACCCTGCACCAAGACGGTCAGGTGGTCTTCACCGGCAGCTTCACCGGCACCGCGCTGCCGATCACCGCCCGCCGCATCATCGGGGTTGCGGTGACACAGCCGCTGATGCCGCAACGGACCGCGGCGCTGATCCGGCTGCACGGTGCGTGGTTGTGGCTGCGGCAACTGCCCGTCGTGCGCCGCCTCCCGCACGCCGAGCAACCTGCGGCCCGCTGAGGCCCGACCACCGGGACTACTGGGAGGGCGCGGTGCCGACGGAGCCGCGCACGAACGGCTCAGGGGCCATCAGGACGTCGTCGATCGTGGCTGCTCCGGAGACCGTCAGGGAGACCCGGTGCATGATCTCCTCGATGATCGACTCGAGCGGCCAGCGGTACGACGACAGCGCCGGCGTGAGCAGCGCCGACATCGGGTGGTCGTCAAACCCGATGACGGACAGGTCTCCGGGAATGTCGAGTCCAAGCTCTCGGGCGGCAGCGTAGGCGCCGTATGCCATGGAGTCCGCCATCCCCATTACGGCGGTGGGCGGCTCGTTCGCCTGCAGCAGCGCCCGCACCGCTTCTCGTGCGCCGTCCAGCTCGTGCGGACATGCCGTGACGGTCAGGGTCAAGCCTCGGTCCTTCGCCAGCGCGGCAGCAGCCACCTCGATCGGACGCCGACGCCGGCTCGACATCTCCGTGGCCAGCACGCTCACGCGGCGATGCCCGTGCTGAGCCAACGCGTCCAGGGCGTGCGTCACGGCGAGGCCGACATCGAAAAGTACCGCCGACACCGTGTGTGCCGCCGCCAGCTCGTCGCCGATCGTGATCAGGGGGACGCGGCTGCCGATCGGCTCCCAGGCCGCCGTGAGCGCATCCAGCGGAATGACGACGAGCGCGTCGACACGCTGCTGGACCACCCTCTCCGCAAGCGCCAGCTGGTGCTCGGGATCGCCGGCCGCATCGACGATCAGCGCGTTGACACCGTCGGCGAACAGCGCGCGGGCCAGTGCGGCCGCCAGCCGCTGCTGCCACAGGTCGCTGAGCGAACCGCACAACACCCCTGTCACACCCGTGCTGCCAGACGCCAACGCGCGTGCGATCGGGTCGGCCTCGTAGCCGAGTCGTGCCGCGGCCTCGGTGACGCGCTGCCTGGTGGACTCCTTGCCGTGCAGACCTCGGAGCGCATAGCTCACGGCAGTCACCGAGAGACCGGTCTCGGCGGCGACGTCCTTCAGCGTGGGACGCTTGGCCGGCCGGGCCGGTTCAGACGTGGGCACGTTGCCACACTCTCATGGCGACTTGACACGCGTAGTTTGAAGCGTTTCAATACCTACGGGACTGAAACGCTTCCTTATAAATTGACTGACTTACTTGCTTTACAATTTCCGAAGGGTGCTCCGTGACGATCGACGTGCACCAGCATCTGTGGGGGCCGCGGTTCGTTGAGTCGCTCCGCCGCCGCCACGACCCGCCGTATTTGCGGGGCTGGAGGCTGCACACCTCCACCGAGCCGACACACGACGTCGACCCCTCCAGCCACGACCCTCAACGCCGGGCCGAGATCGAGCAAGGCTGCGGCACCATGCTCGCCGCCACGTCGCTGTCGAGCCCGCTCGGCATCGAGCGGCTCAGCGACAGTGCCGAGCTGCTCGATGGCTACCACGCCGATATCGCCGAGCTGCCCGCCCCGTTCGTGGCCTGGGCAGCGGTCTCCCTGATCGAGCCCGACCTCGCCCAGCTCAAGCAACGACTGCAGTCCGGTTGCGTAGGGCTGCAGCTGCCAGCCGACGCGCTGGCCACCCCCGACGCCTGGGGGACCGCCGCGCCGATCCTGGACGTCGTCGCCGACGCTGACAAGCCGGTGCTGATCCACCCCGGCCCGGCCCCGACTCCCCTGAACGTCCCCGCCTGGTGGGCACCCGTCGTCAGCTACGTCGACCAGCTCACCGCCGCCTGGTGGGCCTGGCACGCAGTCGGCCGCCAGGTGGCACCGCACCTGCGCGTCTGCTTCGTGGCCGGCGCAGGCCTCGCCCCCATCCACCACGAGAGGCTGGTAGCCCGGGGCGGCCGCTTCGGCGCCGTCGACCCCGACGTCTTCGTCGACACGTCGTCGTACGGCCCCCGGGCGCTCGACGCCTTGATCCGCGTGCTCGGTATCGACGTCCTCGTGCTCGGGTCCGACCGGCCGTACGCCGAGCCGACCATTCCCGACCTCGGAGCCGCTGCCCTGCACGCCATCACCGCGACCAACCCGTCGCGCCTGCTCAACCTGAGCACTCCCACCCCGAGAACTCCCAGGAAGGGACCATGACCGCTCCGCCACTCAGCGCCGACGTATGCGTGCCGGCACGCTCGGCTCACCGGCTCGTCAACCTCACCGGATGTCTGTCGCTCGACAGCCTTCCTGGGCGCGATCTCGACCGCCGCGAGCTCGCCGAGCTCGCCGGCGGCATGGCTGCGCAGCCCCAGCTCTGGGACGAACAGGTCGACTTCGCGAGCGGCGAGCGCCACTACGTCTCGTTGCACCGCGACGCGCACGTCGACGTCTGGCTGCTTTGCTGGAACCCGCAGAACGACACCGGCTGGCACGACCATGACGTCTCGTCCGGTGCGGTGGCGGTCGCCTCCGGAACGCTCGTGGAGCACAACCTCGCCGTCGACCGCCCCAGCCTGGCGACCGACGTGACCGCGGGTTCGGTCTACTCGTTCGGCCCCGACCACATCCACCGGCTGACCGGGCTCGAACCGGGTTCGGTATCGGTGCACGCCTACTCGCCCCCGCTGTGGCGGATGGGCCAGTACTCGCTCAAGGACGGCGTGCTGCGTCGCCTCTCGGTGTCCTACGCCGACGAGCTGCGCCCGCTCGACGACATGGTCTGAGCGTTCAACCCAGCCGCTGCGGGGCGGTCACCCGGACTGGTCGGCGTACCACTGTTCGATCAGATCGCGGGCGTCGTCGACATCCTGGGTGAGGGATCGGTCCTCCAGGCCGGCGGGAAGCGTCGCCAGCGCCCGGGCGAGCACGTCGCCGATCGCGGCGTCGGCGACGATCGTGGTGTTGCCGCGCATCCGGATTGCGCGCACGGCTGCCACCAGCTCGCACGCCATCGTCAGCTGGAACTCGTCGACCATGCTGT
>JACCVZ010000273.1 GCA_013697905.1 Nocardioidaceae bacterium | reverse complement strand
TCGTGGAGGCGTTGACCGACCAGAAGTCGGGGAACTCCACGCCACGCTGCTCGAAGACTGTCTCGCCGGTCTTCCAGTTCTGCTGGACGACATCGCGCCGCTGCCACGTCACCTCGTCGTAGGGGTGGGTGCCCTCGGTGGTGAAGATCCGCTCGATCTTCAGCCCCCTGCCGCGCTTCGATGCGCCGCCGTTGCTGTTGGCTCGCCGGCTGTCCGTCTCGGTCATGGCCTCTCCCTGCCTCGTCATGTCTGCATCTGGCTTGATGCGTTGTCGTCTGGGTGGTGCGGATGGTGCGGTGCCGCTGCGTCTGTTGGTTTGCTTGCGTCGGGTGCAGCTGGGTCTGTGGTGCTAGGTCTGGGTGGCGTCGTCGTACGGCGAGGTGCCGGTCGGCTGACGCTCGGCCCGCAGGATCGCGATCTCGGTCTCGAAGTCGTCGGCGGACTCGAACGACCGGTAGACGCTCGCGAACCGCAAGTAGGCGACCTCGTCGAGCTCGCGGAGCGGGCCGAGGATGGCCAGTCCCACCTCGTTGGCCGGCACCTCGGCCCAGCCGGAGCCGCGCAGCGTCGCCTCAACCGTGGACCCGAGCAGTGCTAGGTCGTCGTCGCTGACCGGCCGGCCCTTGCATGCCTTGCGTACGCCGGCGATGGCCTTCTCGCGGCTGAACGGCTCGGTCGCGCCGGACCGCTTCACCACTGTGAGCTGCATCTGCTCGACCGTGGTGAAGCGCTTCTCGCAGTCGGAGCACGACCGGCGCCGACGGATCGACGTGCCGTCTTCGGCGACGCGGCTGTCGAGCACGCGGGTGTCGGTATGGCGGCAGTACGGGCAATGCATGGACCGCCTCCTCGAGCGCTCATACCGGTCGTTCTACCGGGGGGGTCCGACAGTCCGCGGTGCCTGAGAGCTGGGGACCGGCCTGTGGACATCCTGGGGATGAACTGCGGTGTCCTGTGGGTGAAGTCCAGCCGTACGCCGGAGCACCTGTGGAAAGCACCAACCACTACCTGTGGAGGACTTACACCCCTGTAACTACTATATCTGGGGGTAACCGTACGCTCAAGTCTTAGCGGGATGCAATGGCATGCGGGATCTGTTTGGCGCCATTTCGCGTTTACGCAGGTCAGCGCGCTGGCGGTGCTTGGACGACCGGCGTGTCGTAGCCACTCGGGGCCAGACCTCGATTCGTCCGCCTGAGCGCGGACAGAATGAGGGCGAGCCAATCGAACGATTCGAGGGGCCCGGGCCTCCCAACCGGTGAGCACCTGCCGGCCTGCTGTAGTGCGACGTGTCCTCGCCTAAAGACCACGCTCGACCATCCCGACGAGCCGATCGACGACGGCGGCCACCCCCGTCTCGTCCACGGCGCGCAGCGGGCCGCCGATCAGCAGCATCGCGAGACCGTGCACCGCTGACCAGGCCAGAAACTCAGCGCCCGGCCGCCTCGCCACCGGCATCGCACCCGCGGCGACCAGCTCGTCGAGGGTGCCGCCCAGGAGCTGGAACGGCGTGAGCAGGCTGGTCGCCCCCGCCTTCGCGGGATCGGTCGCAGTCGCCATGTCGGCCGGCACCGAGAACGCGGTCCGGAACAGCCCCGGCTCGGCCCGCGCGAACCGCACGTACCCAACACCCACCGCCCGCAGCCGCGCTCGCGCTCGCCTCTTGGGACCGCTTGCCTTCACCTCGGCGAGCTCGGCCTCGATGGCGTCCGCGAGAGCGGCCATCGCCGCTGCGGAGACCGCCGCCAGCAGCGCCTGCCGGTCAGCGAAGTGGCGGTACGCCGCATTGGGCGCCACCCCGGCCATCCGGGTCGCCTCACGCAGCACGACCGCCTCGGGGCCGGCGCGCCGCGCCAGCGTCGTGCCGGCGTCGAGTAGTGCGCGACGCAGGTCACCGTGTCGGTACGTAGCCCGGCGCGGCGTCATACCCGCGACGCCCGTACCTGCCACGTCCGTTCTCCCGTCGCCTGTGGACAGCGGCACATGTGCATGCCATTGTGGACACCGTACACAATAATCGTGCATGACCGATGGAGGACGCCCCATGCCTACGATGTACGACCTCGAACCGGCGGCGCGCGAGCTGACCGGCCTCTTCGCCGAGATCTCCGACGACGAGCTTGACAAGCCGACCCCGTGCGAGGGCACCACGGTCGCCGGCCTACTCGACCACTTCGTGACCTTGACGCGGGCTTTCCAGGATTCGGCGCGCAAGACAACCCAGCAGTCGGGCGGGCCTCCGCCGCGAGCGTCGGGCGACAACCTCGACCCCGACTGGCGTCGCCTGCTGCCCCAGCAACTGCAGGACCTCGCCGCTGCCTGGCGCGACCCCGCGGCGTGGGAGGGGCAGACGCAGGCCGGTGGCATCACGATGCCAGCGCATGTGATGGGTTGCGTCGCAGTGAGCGAGTTGGTGCTGCACGGGTGGGACGTGGCCCGCGCGACCGGTCGAGACTTCAGCTGCGCCGAGGCGAGCCTCGAGGCCGTGCACTCCTTCACCTCGATGATGTCGGCGCCAGGACACGAGGCTGGTCGCGTGGGCCTGTACGGGCCGGTCGTCCCCGTCCCCGACGCGCCACTGTTCGACCAGGTGCTCGGGCTCAGCGGACGAGCCCCGGACTGGTCGCCACCGGCGCGCTAGCCGCGGCAACCCCGATTCGTCCGGCTCAGCGCGCACAGTCCGAGCGCGAGCGAGTCGGACGAATCTGGAAGGCCCGAGCGGTCAGGCGAGGGTCGGCGGCACCGCGGCGTAAAGATCCTCCGCCTCCGCCCGGGTGGCGCCGAACGCCGTGAACCCGAACCTGCCGTCGATCGGCAGGCACCCGAGCATGTGCACCGCCACCCCGGTCCGACGCGACGGGTCCCAGGCCAGACCGGCTTGGTCGACTCGACGGATCACCTCCTGCGGATCCATCGTCCGCCACCGAGGATCGAGCAGGTTGTCGGTGGACACGTAGTAGCGGGGCTGGCCGGAGTCGTCGCGGTAGGTGCCGGCGCGAGCGTCGTACTCCCCATGCAGCAACAGCTGAGCGGTGCCGAACGGGTGCGTGGTGCCGCCCTTGCGGAGGTTGATCTCGAGCGCGTACGACTCCCACCCCGCGCCCTGGCGCACCGTCGCGAAGTCGACGCCGAACCGGCCGATCACCCCCTTCGAAGCCAGCTGCCGGCCGATCCTCAGGCCGTACTCGGCGATCTGGCCGGCATACGCCTCGTCAGCGGGGAACCGGCAGCCCTCGTACACCTGTCCCGACTCCCCGCCCAGGATCTGGTCGTGGGTCGACAGCACCTCGGTGTCGCCGTCCGGGGTCACCGTCAGCTGAACACTCGGGCTGCGGTAGTCGTCGCCCTGGATCAACGCCTCGGCGATCGCTCCCTCGGCCTCGAGCGCCGGCACATACCAGTCAGGCAAGGCGAGCAGCCGACTCTCCAGTGCCGCGCGCTCGGCTGGGGTCCCCGACGTCGGCAGGCCGCGCAGGTCGACGACGACGTTGCCGTCCCCGGCGGCGCTGTTGTCGAGCTTGACGACGAGAGCGGAGAGCTGCGGGTCTGTACGGCGGAGGGTGATCGCCGCCTGCACGATGTCGGCCGGGCATGTGACGCTGTTTGCTCCCGCCGGATGAGGCACCCCTGCCTGGGCAAACGTCCGTCGGCTTCCCGATTTCGACCCCAGCGCGAGCAGCCGAGGGTGCGACCCGTGCAGGGGAATCCCGAGCGCTATCGCGACGTCTCGCTCGGCCTGGGTGACGTTCCATGGCTCGATCATCGCCGGGTCGGACCCGACGAAGTCGCGGACTCGGGCCAGCAGGTCAGGTCGGTCCAGCAGCTTGGCTGCGAGCGACGGAGGCGACGCGTCGTCCACCGTGATGAGCGCCAGGCGGCGGTGCACGTCAGCGAGGTCGAGCGACGGCACCAGCGACACCACGTAGTCCACGAGGTACTCCGGAATCCGCCGCACCGACAGGTACACGACCCGCAAGGACGGGTTTGCCAACAGCAGCACGGAGTAGAGGTCGCGCTGCTCCAGCGCCGGGATGCGCTCGGCATAGTGGGCGAGGAGCGCTGGCGCCATGCTGAACGACGGCATCATGATGACGACCCGTGGCTCGCGCGACGTGAGCAGGTCGGGCCGCCAAGCGTGGGCCAGCCTGCTCTGCAGCTGCGCATAGGCGACGTCAGGGTCCACGCGCACAGCCTGCTAGTGATCACCCGCTCCTGCCACCCCAGCGCCCTCCACCTGCTCGTGGAACTGTCGTGTACGGGCGTACGTCTCACCGTCATGACCACCGCCGGAATCGTCGCGCGTGGGCTGCTGCTAGCTGTCAGCGGCGTGGTGCTCGTCGCATGTGGAGCCACGACTGAGCCGCCTGCTGTTCGGGACTCCCCCGCCGACCCGCCATCCGCTCTCGTGGCGGGATTCGTCTACGCCAGTCCGAGCTGTCCCGTCGAGAGCGTCACCGACCCGTGCCTGCCCAGACGGCTTGCGGGCGCAACGGTGGAGCTGTACCAGTCGGGCGACGTCGTAGCCACTGACCGGACCGACGCACGCGGCCACTTCCGACTGACGGCCCCACCTGGGCGCGCGGTCATCTTGGTCCACACCATGAGCGAGCTGGGGTCGGACAGCCGCCGCAGGGTCAAGGTCCGGTCGGATGGCACGACCAAGATCTCGGTCGGCGTCGACGTCGGTCTTCGCTGATCGACGGCTTACCCCCGCACCACCCCCGATTCGTCCGGCTGAGCGCGGACAAGGTGAGCGGCAGCCAGTCGGACGAACCCGTACGCCGGCAGCTGCGGCCCGCCCAAAGCGATTCGTCCGACCGAGCGCGGACAGGACGAGCGCCAGCCACCCGGACGAATCGGAGGGCCCCGAGGGCTGGGGAAAACCAGGCGGAGAAACCACCGAGCTGCTGTTGACTGCCTCCATGGACCAGGACGCGGGGCAGCCAGACCTGATCCGGACACCGACACCGCCACCGACCCGGTCCTTGACCCCGACCGGGCACCCGACGCAGTACCCGGAGCTCAACGCGCTCCTGAACGAGCTCACCGAGCGCGCGAGCGGCATTCTCGGCGACAACTTGGTGGGCGCCTACCTCCAGGGGTCGTTCGCGGTAGGCGACGCCGATCTCTACAGCGACTGCGACTTCCTCATCCCGGTTCGCTCCCCCATCACGCCCGACCAAGAGGCAAACCTGCGCGCCCTTCACGACGAGATCCCCACCCGCTCGGGCCACTGGACCCACCATCTCGAGGGCTCCTATCCCGTCGCGGACGAGCTGCGTACGGTCGACGCCCTCGGCCGCGACTGGCTCTACATCGACCACGGCTGGCGAGAGATGCAGTGGTCGACGCACTGCAACAACGAAGTCACCCGCTGGTCGCTGCGCGAGTGCGGGGTCACCCTGGCCGGGCCTGACCCGAAGACGCTGGTCGACGAGGTCACGCCCGCCGTGCTGCGGGCTCGGATGCGCCGCTACGCCGTCGAGTTCCTGCCCGGCCTCATCGCCTGGATCGGCTTCGACGTCGCCTGGGCGCAGCGGTACGCCGTCGCGCAGTACTGCCGAATCCTGCACACGCTCCATTCCGGTCGGGTCACGTCGAAGCGAGCAGCAATGCTGTGGGCGACGGCGACCCTCGACCCGGCTTGGACAGCACTCATCCAACAGGCGCTCGACGACCGACCACTCGGCTTTGATCCGGACGAGCCCCCTCGCCCAGGCAGCGTCGAGCAGACACGCGCGTTCGCGGCGTACGCCCAGGCCTGGGTGACAGTACGCCGACCGCCTGACCCGGCTGTGGCTCCGAGCGTGGCCCCTCCTGATTCGTCCGATCCAACGCGGACAGCGCGAGCCCGACCGAGCCGGACGAATCCTCAGGCGGACGGCTGAAGCCGTCCCTCGAGCGATTCGTCCGACTGAGCGCGGACAGCGCGAGCGCGAGTGGGTCGGACGAACGCGAGTGGGTC
>JACCVZ010000267.1 GCA_013697905.1 Nocardioidaceae bacterium | reverse complement strand
AGGCGTTCATGCTCGGTATTCCCTCCCGGTCAGCTGGAGGAACACGTCCTCGAGCGTGGCGCCCTTGACCTGCAGTCCCTCGAGGGCCCGGCGTGACGCCAATTCGGACAGCACCACGGCGGGCTCTCGCGTGGACAGCACAACGGCGTCGTCGTCGTGCTCCACCTCGTCGACGCCGTCAAGGTTGCCGGCCTCTGAAGCGGAGATGGCGGCCGGGTCGAGGCTGATGCGGACCGCGGCGCCCAGCTCACGGATGAGCGACGCGGGTGAGTCGAGCTCGAGGATCCTGCCGTGATCCATGATCGCCACCCGGTCGCACAGCGCCTCGGCCTCATCCATGTAGTGGGTGGTGAGCACGACAGTGCGCCCGTCGCTATTGAGCGAGCTGAGCAGGTCCCAGAGGTTACGTCGTGCCTGCGGGTCGAGCGCCGCCGTCGGCTCGTCGAGAAACACGAGCTCCGGGTCGTGCACGAGCGAGCAGGCGATCGAGAGTCGTTGCCGCTGACCACCCGACAGCCTCTCGGTGCGCGTGTCCGCCTTCTCCTTCAGCCCCACCGTCGCCAGCCAATCGTCGGCTGTCTCCCCGGGCACGTCGTACAGTGCCGCGAACGTGTGGATCTGCTCTCGTGCCGTCAGTCGCTCGAAGAAGCTTGACGCCTGGAGCTGGACACCGATCCGACGCAACAGTGCGGTGTCACGTGGCCACGACTGATGCCCGAGCAAGATGGCCCCACCGACATCGGCGGGTCTCAGCCCCTCGAGGATCTCCAGCGTGGTGGTCTTCCCGGCGCCGTTGGGCCCCAGTATCCCGAAGACCTCACCCGCCTGAACCGAGAAGGTGACGTCATCGACGGCCTTGACATCGCCGTAGGTCTTGACCAGATGGCTTGCAGCGACAACCTCCCCCATGGCGGACATCCAACCATGGTCAAGCCAGTCCGAACGCTAGGCGGTCGTCAGCATGGTCCGCACGACCCGGAGGCCGACCGACATCCGTGCCAGGTCGGTCTGGTCGTCCGATGTGATCTCGTCCAAAGTGGACTTGGCGCGCCTCACCAGCGTGTCCTCGGTGCGTTCCCAGGACGCGACCCGCTCCTCGGCGCTCTCGTCCGATTCGGTCGTCGCGAGCACCTGTGCGGTGAGCCTCGCGTGCGCCGCGTGCAGGTCGTCCCTTAACGTTGCGCGCGCCATCGTCTGCCAACGGTCGTCGCGGGGCAAGGCGAAGATCTTGTCGAGCATCTCGCTCAGTCCCAGGTCGGCGCCGAGGGTGGCATGCAGCTGCGCCACCTCGATTGCGTCATAACCGTCCCGGTTCGCTATCTCGACGATCTCCAGTGCGGCATACGCCGACGGGAGCACGGCGACCTGTCGAGCGAGCGCTTTCGGCACTCCAGCGTCACTGAAGGCAGCGCTGGTGTGCTCGAACGTCTCACGGTCCACCCCGCAGAGGAGGTCCGGCAACGCGTGCATCACGTGCTGGATGTGGGTCCCGAAGTATTCGACCGTCGCCTCGGAGTTGAGGGGCGGCCGGCGGTTGTTGACCATCCACCGGGTGGCTCGTTCGACGAGAGTGCGCACCGCCAGCCGCATCCGGGTCTGGATCGCCGCGTCGACCCGGTTGTCCAGGGCGTTGACCTGCTCAACGAGATGGTCCGCGTTGTACAGCTCGCGGCAGACCAGGTGGGCTCGCGTCAGCTCCTCGGCCGTGGCGCTGGTCTCCTGGCTCAACCGGTGGAAGAACGTGATGCCGGCGAAATTGACAAGATCGTTGACGACCTGGGTGACGATGATCTCGCGGCGCAACGGGTGCTCGTTCATCTGCTCGCGGTAGGGCTGGCGCATCTGTGTCGGGAAGTAGCTGAACAGATCCCCCCGCAGGAAGGGGTCATCGGGGAGCATCCCTTGGAGCAACTCGTCCGCCAGCACGATCTTTGTGTAGGCCATCAGTACGGCCAGTTCAGGAGCCGTCAGCGCCGTTCCAGCCTGCCGCCGGTTCGCGAAGTCCTTCGGGGACGGCAGGAACTCGATCTCGCGGTTGACCAACCCACGCCGTTCGAGTCGTCGGATCCAGGACTCGTGCACGTGCATCAGCGGTGCGGCGACGGCGAGCGAGCTGGCCAGGGCCAGATTCTGGGCGTAGTTGTCCTCCAGGACGAGCGACCCGACCTCGTCGGTCATCGACACCAGGAGATCCTCGCGCTGCTGCTCCGACATCTGTCCCGCATGCACGAGTCGGTCGAGCAGGATCTTGATGTTGACTTCGTGATCGGAGGTGTCGACCCCAGCGGAGTTGTCGATGAAGTCAGTGCAGATGCGTCCGCCTTTGGCGGCGTACTCTATCCGCCCCAGCTGGGTGAGCCCGAGGTTGCCTCCCTCGCCGACGGCGTGGCAGCGCAGCTCGTTCCCATTGACCCGGATCACGTCGTTGGCCTTGTCGCCGGCGTCGGCATTCGACTCCGTTTGCGCCTTGACGTAGGTTCCGATGCCGCCGTTCCAGAGCAGGTCGACAGGCGCCAGCAGGATCGCCTTCATCAGCTCCGCCGGAGTCATCTGGGTGGTCCCCTCGACACCAAGCGCCTGGGCGGCCTGTGGCGAGACTGGAATCGACTTGAGCGAACGGGAGAACACGCCGCCGCCTTCGCTGACGAGGTCCTCGTCGTAGTCGACCCAGCTCGACCGCGGCAGCTCGAATAGTCGACTGCGCTCAGTGAACGACGACGCGGCGTCCGGCGCGGGGTCAAGAAAGATGTCGCGGTGGTCGAAGGCGGCCACCAGTCGGGTGTGCTCGCTCAGCACCATGCCATTGCCGAACACGTCGCCGCTCATGTCACCGATGCCGACCACGGTGAAGTCCTGTTGCTGGCAGTCGATTCCACGTTCGCGAAAGTGTCGTTGCACTGAGACCCAGGCGCCGCGGGCGGTGATGCCCATGGCCTTGTGGTCATACCCGACCGACCCACCTGACGCGAAGGCGTCACCGAGCCAGAAGCCGTACCCCTTCGCCACCTCGTTGGCGATGTCTGAGAACGTGGCCGTACCTTTGTCAGCGGCCACCACGAGGTAGCTGTCGTCATCGTCGTGGCGCACGACGTCACGTGGTGGCACCGTCTCGCCGTCCACCAGGTTGTCCGTGATGTCGAGCAACGCACAGATGAACGTCTTGTAACAGGCGATCCCCTCAGCGAGCCACGCGTCGCGGTCGACCGAGGGCGGTGGCAGCTGTTTGCAGTAGAACCCGCCTTTGGCGCCCACCGGCACGATGACGGTGTTCTTCACCATCTGCGCCTTGACGAGCCCAAGGACCTCGGTGCGGAAGTCCTCGCGACGATCCGACCAGCGCAGCCCGCCCCGCGCGACCGCACCGAAACGCAGATGCACGCCCTCGACACGAGGCGAGTACACGAATACCTCGAACTTGGGACGTGGCTCGGGGAGGTCCGGCACCTGTTTTGGCTCGAGCTTCAGCGACGTGTAGGACTTCAGGCTGCCGTCGCTGTCGCGCTGATAGAAGTTCGTGCGCAACGTCGCCTGGATGGCACGAAGGTAGCTGCGCAGGATCCGGTCCTGATCGAGACTCGCCACCTCGTCAAGTGCCACCGTGATCTTCTCGTGGATCTCCGCACCGGTCGCCGATCGATCACCGTCGTACGCCGGATCGAAGCGCACCTCGAACAGCTCGACCAGTAGCCGCGCGATCGGCACGTTCGCGCGCAGCGAGGCCTCGATGTAGTCCTGGCTGAACGGTGAGCCCCCCTGACGGAAGTACTTGGCGTACGCACGCAGGATCGTCACCTGCCGCCATGGAATTCCGCCATCCAGCACCAACGCGGAGAAGCCATCGCTCTCGGCGCGCCCCGCCCAGGTGGCACGGAAGGCGTCCTGGAACAGCTCACGCACTCCTGCCGGCATCTCTGCGTGGCGCCGCAGACCGAAGTCGTAGATCCACGCCGGTCCAGTCCGCAAGGACAGCTCGTAGGGCCGCTCGTCGACGACCTCCACACCCATGGCCGACAGCAGCGGCAGTACATGAGAAAGGCTGATTGGGCTGCCAGTCCTGAACACCTTGAAGCGGGACATGCCCTCCCCTGCTTCGGCTGGTGCATAGAGGAACAGCCCTATCGAATCGGGCTCGACGGCTTCCATCCGACGGACGTCCGAGGCGGCGACCTTGGGTCGAAAGTCCTCCTTGAACGCCTCCGGGAACGCGTTACCGTAGGCGCGCGACAGCCGCCCGCCATCCTCCTCCCCGAACTCGTCGGTGATGGCCGAGACAAGGTCGTCTGTCCACGAACGGGTCGCCTCGGCCAGCCGTCTCTCCAGCTCGCTCTCGTCGACGTCGCGCAGGGTCTCACCAGGCTTGGCCCGGACCACGAAGTGCAGCCTGGCGAGCACCGACTCGCTCACTCGCGCCGTGTAGTCGAGGGTGTCCGCCCCCATCGTCTCCTTCAGAATCTGCTGCAGCTTCTCCCTGACCTGTGTCGTGTAACGGTCGCGAGGAAGGTACAGCAGGCATGACAGATATCGGCCGTACTCGTCGAGCCGGCTGAAGAACCGGAGCTGTCGACGCTCGCGCAGGTGCAGCACCGACTCGGCGACCGGCAGCAGCTCGTCGACAGGGGTCTGGAACAGCTCGTCGCGCGGATAGGTCTCGAGGATGTCCATCAGCGCCTTGCCGCTGTGGCTCCCCGGTGAGTAGCCGGCGCGGTCGATGAGTGCCCGGGCTTTGTCGCGGAGCATCGGGATGCGGGTGAGGCTCTCGGTGTACGCCGCCGAGCTGAAGAGGCCGAGGAAGCGTCGCTCTCCGGTGACCTCGCCCGACTCGTCGAACGACTTGATGCCGATGTAGTCCAGGTACGCCGGACGGTGCACCGTCGACCGCGAGTTGGCCTTGGTGATGATCATCAGCTGCTTGTGGCGCGCCTTCGCCCGCACTGCTACGGGGAGCCTGCCGAACGACGGTGACATGTCCTGGTCAGAGCGCAAGATTCCGAGTCCAGTGCCAGGCAGCGCGCGCAACACGTCCTCGCCCTCGACGATCTGCAGCCGGTACTCGCGGTAACCGAGGAAGGTGAAGTGGTCGTCGGCCAACCATGACAACAGCGCCTTGCCCTCCTCGATCTCGGGCTGAGGAAGCAGGGGAGGGTCCGTCTCCAGGTCGGTGACGATGAGCTGAGCCTGCTCGTTCATCTTGGCCCAGTCCTCGACCACCTCCCGGACGTCGCGAAGGACTCGGCTCAGATACGCACTGATCGCGTCGAGCTCCTGCTGGCCGGTCTCGCGGTCGACTTCGATGTGCATCCACGAC
>JACCVZ010000262.1 GCA_013697905.1 Nocardioidaceae bacterium | reverse complement strand
GCCCTACGACGTCCGCGAAGCCATCGACGAGATCGGCAACGACATGCTCGCGGGGCGCTCGGTGCGCGAGGCGTTGCGGGACCTGCTGCGGCGCGGCACCGCGGACCGGCGCGGGCTCGGTGACCTGCGGCGCGACGTCGACCGCCGGCGCCGAGCGCTCCGTCGTCGCGGTGACCTGTCGGGCACGCTCGACAAGGTCCGCCAGCAGCTCGACCAGGCCCTGGCGGCCGAGCGTGAGGCACTCGCGGCGGAGGACGGCGACGAGGCGCGGCTGGCAGAGATGACGCTGGACGGCCTGCCACCCGACACCGCCGGAGCGGTCCGCGAGCTCGCGGAGTACGTCTGGCACTCCCCCGCCGCACGCGAGCAGTACGAGCGCATCCAACAGATGCTCCAGCGCGAGGTGCTGGACGCCCAGTTCGCCGGCATGAAGCAGGCGCTGAGCGGCGACGACCCCGAGGCGATGCAGCGGGTGCGCGACATGCTCGCCCACCTCAACGAGCTGCTCGCCAGGCACGCCCGCGACGACGACATACCCGAGCAGTTCGACGAGTTCATGGACAAGCACGGGGAGTTCTTCCCCGAGAACCCCAAGGACATCGACGACCTGATCGACTCCCTGGCGCGCCGTCAGCAGGCGGCCGAGCGGCTGATGCGCTCACTCAGCCGGGAGCAGCGAGCCGAGCTGTCCGAGCTGATGTCGCAGGCGCTGGGCGATGTCGACCTCGAGAGCCAGCTGGCTCAGCTCCGCGACAACCTCGAGGCGCTCCGGCCGGGGTCCGGACGTCCGCGGCCGGCCGACATCGACGGTGACGAGCCCCTCGGGTACGGCGATGCGGTCGGCGCCGTCGCCGACCTTGCCGACCTGGAGGCACTGGAACGGCAGCTGTCCCAGGACTACCCGGGGGCCAGCCTCGACGACATCGACGTCGAGGCGCTCGAACGCCAGCTCGCTCCCTCCGACGTCGCCGATGTCCGCGCGCTGAGGGAGCTCGAGGCGCAGCTGGAGCGTCAGGGATACCTACGTCGAGACGCCGACGGCCTCGCACTGACGCCCAAGGCGCTGCGGCGACTCGGCGAGAGCGCGCTGAAGCGCATCTTCGCCCAGCTGGACGCCTCTGGGCGCGGCGACCACGACGACCAACGGTCCGGTGCGGCCGACGAACGGACGGGCGCGTTCCTGCCATGGGCGTTCGGCGACGAACGGCCGATCGACGCCGTCCGCACCGTGCACAACGCAGTGCTGCGACGCGCGGCAAGCGAGGAGCAGCGCGCCTCGCTGCTTGCAGTGGAGGACTTCGTCGTCGCCGAGACCGAGCGGCGCACCCAGGCGGCAGTCGCGCTCTGCGTCGACCTGTCGTTCTCGATGATCACCGAGGACCGCTGGCAGCCGATGAAACAGACCGCGCTGGCCCTCGCCCACCTGGTCTCCACCCGCTTCCGCGGTGACGCGCTACAGATCATCGGCTTCGACCGCACGGCTCGACGGCTCACTGCTCTGGAGCTGGCGGAGGTCGCGCCGGAATGGGTGCAGGGCACCAACCTCCAGCATGCGCTCAGGCTTGCGGCCCAGCACCTGCGCCGCCATCCCGACGCCGAACCGGTCGTGCTCGTCGTGACGGACGGGGAGCCCACGGCGCACCTCGAGGCCGACGGCCACCCGACCTTCCACTGGCCGCCACTGGCCGAGACCGTGCAGGCGACGGTCGCCGAGGTCGATGCGATGACCCGGCTCGGTGCCACCCTCAACTTCTTCCTGCTCGGCGACGACCCGGGGCTCGCGCGTTTCGTGGACGCTGTTGCGCGCCGCAACGGTGGCCGGGTGCTGACGCCTGAGCTCGACCGGCTGGGCGAGTACGTCGTGTCCGACTACCTGCGCTCCCGTCAAGGCCGCCGCCGGTCCGCCTGACCTCCAGCTGACCCAGGTCTGACCGCCGCGGCCGACCAGTGTGCGGGAGACTGCACCCAACCTATTGGGGCCGTCGCCTCGTCGGGGAGGTGTGAGGCAATCCGCCTCGGACGAGCAGAGGGGCAGCGATGGCAGGTCGAGACACCGCCGCTTTCGCCGAGTTCGCGTCCGCGCGGTCGGCGGCCCTGTTTCGGGCGGCGTACCTCATGGTGGGCGACCACGCGATGGCTGAGGACCTGCTCCAGGAGGCGCTGACGAAGACGTACGTCGCGTGGCCCCGGCTGCGGGACGTCAACAACGCCGAGGCGTACACCCGCAAGGCGATCACGACCACGGCCATCTCGTGGTGGCGCCGCAAGTCGTGGCAGAACGAGAAGCCACGTGGTGACCTGCCCGATCTGGGCCACGCCGGTCACGGCGACGACATCGCACAGCGCGACTGGCTGTGGCGGGAGCTGCAAAGTCTTCCTCCACGACAGCGGGCAGCGATCGTGCTGCGCTACTACGAGGACCTCACCGAAGCCCAGACCGCTGACGCGCTGGGCTGCTCGGTGGGGACGGTGAAGAGCCAGGTCTTCGACGGCCTGAAGAAGCTGCGTCAGGCGCTCGGAACGGAAGTCCTGCTCGTGTCCAGCGAGCCGACCGGAATGGCGGTAGAGCAATGAGCGAACTCCTGAGAGAAGTCATGAACGAGCGAGCAACAGCCACGGATCGACCGCAGCTCGACCTGGATGCGATCGTTGCAGCCGGCGACAGGCGGATCCGCCGGAAGGGCATCGTCACCGCGGTCGCCGCGACAACCGCCGTCGTCGTGATCACCGCCACCGCAGCGAGCATTATCGGCTCCAACCAGGAGTCACGGCCAGACCGGGTTCAACCTGCCGGCACGGGTGGAGACTTCGAGCAGCGCACCACGTCATACTCCACCGGATCGGTCATTCACTACGGCAACCACGAGATCGACGTCGCCCCGCACTCGCTCTCGTCGTTCGTGCAGACCGACGACGGGTTTGTGTTCACTGACAAGGGTGGGCTGGTCTACCTTGCCACGGCCGACACTGTCAACCGCCTGGGCCAGACCAACCAGCCCTACGGGACGCTGCTCGCCGCCGGCGATGACGGGCCCTACGTGACATGGCTCGACACCGACGCATCGACGTTCAAGGTCTACGACACGGCAGCCCGACGCGAGGTCGCCAGCGTCGAGCAGCCTCCACAGCCCAAGAACCCCGGTGAGTTCGACCTGCTGGCCGTGCTCGCGCTTGACGGGTCGACGGCGTACTGGCACACCGCCGACGGCGTCGTCAGCTACGACATCGACAGCGACCAGACCGAGGTCGTCAAGGCTGGCGCCACCACCCAGTGGCTCGCCGACGTCGCCGACGGCACGTTGGCGCGCATGTCGTTCGACGACCAGAGCATCACCGTCAGCCGCGACCCCCACTCCGACGGGCCAACGGTTCCAGGCTTCAGCCACGCCACGTTGTCACCCGACGCCCGTTACGTGGCGACCGATCCACATGACTCGGAGCAGGTGTTCGAAGCCGCGACCGGCAAAGACGTCACTCCCGCCGCTGAGGGTTACTCCTTCACTGCCGTTGTGCAGTGGACGGACGCGGACGACTACGTCGCCCTCGGCATCCCGCAGGGCAACGCCGAAGACGAGCCGTTCGACCTGCTTACGTGCTCCGTCTCTTCTAAGACGTGCACGCCGGCGGCGAAGTCCGTAGGCGTCTTCGGCAACGTCCAGTTCCCCATCGGCGAGGACCTCAGCGACAGCTGACTCCTGCTTGCGAAGCCGTCGCAACGCCCGATACTCATCGGGCGTCGCGTGAGGCACCCTGGGAGAACTGACCGTCTCTAGGTTGCGCGCCTCTCGGCACTCGACGCGTCGGCTTCACGGGAGTAGTTCGGATCCGTCGCGAGTCGGCTGCGGCGCGCGCCGTAGACGAGGTACACGACGATACCGATGGCCATCCAGACGAAGAAGCGGATCCAGGTGGCTCCTGGAAGGTTGAGCATCAGGTACACCGCGGCGAGCACTGCGAGAATCGGGACGACGGGGACACCGGGGCAGCGGAAGGCACGCTCGAGGTCGGGCCGGGTCCGCCGCAGGACCAAGACGCCGATGGCGACGAGCACGAATGCGAACAGGGTGCCGATGTTCACCAGCTCGGCCAGGTCGGTCAAGGGCACGAACGTCGAGATCAGCGCAACCACGACACCGGTGGTGATCGACGTGCGGATCGGCGTCCCGAACCGCGGGCTCACTTTGGAGAAGACGGCCGGCAACATCCGGTCGCGGCTCATGGCGAAGAACACCCGGCTCTGCCCCAGCATCAAGATCATCATCACCGTCGTGAGGCCGATCAGCGCCCCGACCGAGATGGTCGTCGCGATACCCGGATGCCCAACCGAGCGAAACGCCTCGGCCAGTGGCGCTTCGACCTTGATGTCGGTGTACTTGACCATGCCGGTCACCACGAGTGACACCGCCACATAGAGCACCGTGCAGATGCCGAGGGACGAGAGGATGCCGATGGGCATGTCTCGCTGCGGGTTCTTCGTCTCCTCAGCGGCCGTCGCCACGATGTCGAAGCCGATGTAGGCAAAGAAGACCAGGGCGGCTCCGGTGAAGATGCCACTGAAGCCGAAGGCGCCGGGCGCGAGGCCGAAGTCCTGCAGCAGGGAGGGCGTTGGGGGCGCGCCTTCGGCAGCTGGAGAGCCGGAGGGTGGGATGAAGGGCGAGTAGTTGCCCGACTTGATGAAGAACAACCCAGCGATGATCACCAGCAGCACGATGCTGAGCTTGATCACGACCATCACGAAGTTGACCTGCGAGGAGACCTTGATCCCCAAGCAGATGACAGCGGTCAGGATGAGCACGATCGCCGCCGCGACAAAGTTGTGCTGTACACCAGGGGCGTCGGGGTTCACAGAATAAGCCCAGGTCGGGATCGTGATGCCGGCTTCGCTCATCACGTCGGCAAAGTAGGTCGACCACCCGACCGCGACGGTGCTTGCCCCAAGGGCGAGCTCCAGAATCAAGTCCCAGCCGATGATCCAGGCGACAAGCTCGCCGAGACTGGCGTAGGAGAACGTGTATGCCGAGCCGGCCACGGGCACGGTGCTGGCGAACTCTGCGTAACACAGTGCCGCCAAGGCGCAGGCGATCCCCGAGAAAACGAACGAGAGCGCGACGGCAGGACCCGCCTTCGCCCCGGCGGCCTCGCCGGTCAGCACGAAGATGCCGGTGCCGATGATGACGCCCACGCCGAAGACTGTCAGCTGGAGCGGACCGAGCTGTTTGCGTAGCTGATGTTCGGGCTCTTCGGTGTCGGCGATCGACTGCTCGATGCTCTTGGTACGCATCAGGTTCATCCGGGACTCCCTTGGGCGATGGTGTGCGCTCCCGCACACCCTAGACCCGCAGACCGAGCCCGGCATCTGAGAACGTCGCGAGTCGGCCGGCGTGTCGCCATGCACTTTCTTCCGCAACTCGCGGTCGCGGAGGGACGCAGCCGGTCAGGCGGTGTCAGCAGCCTTGTGCTCAGGGGCGTCGGGGTTCACAGAATAAGCCCAGGTCGGGATCGTGATG
>JACCVZ010000242.1 GCA_013697905.1 Nocardioidaceae bacterium | reverse complement strand
TCGTCCACCTCGCCGCCTGCCTGATCGTCTACCGCAAGATCCGCCACGCGCGCTCACTTTCGGGATAGCATCTAAGACCGTGACCGGCGCCAACGTGCCGAACTCGGATGCCGTCTCCTATGCTCAGCCCGCGACCGTCTATTGGAAGGCGGTCTACAGCGGCGACACCGGCAACAATGGTGCGTCGAGCACGTGCGTGCTCCTGACCGTGAAGGCGGCGCCCGCACTCGCCCTGGTCATCGCCCCGAATCCGGTCCGGGCAGGATCGAGCGCCACTGCCACCGCGACACTCTCCGCCGCCTCGAGCACGGCCGGCGGCACCGTGACCTACACGGTCTACACCGAGAGCAGTTGCGCGACCCAGATCAGCCCCGCTCAGGTCAGCACCAAGACGGTGACCAACGGCGTCGTGCCAGCCTCGACCGCGTTCACCATCTCGACTGCGGGCGCCGTCTTCCTCAAGGCGACCTATAGCGGCGATGCCGCCAACAATCCCGCCACGGGAACGTGCGTCCCGTTGACCGTCAGCAAAGCGACACCGACGCTGACATTGGTCGTCACGCCGACCGGCGGCGCGGGGAAAGCCGGCAGCACCGCTCGGGGGAAGGGCACATTGGCCGGGGCGACATCGACGGCCGCGGGCACGGCCACCTACTCCGTCTACTCCGAGAGTTCGTGTACGACCGTCCTGCCTGGGACCAACAATCCGAGCACCAAGACGGTGAAGACCAGAACCGTCCCCACCTCAGCCCGGATCACCATCAACTTGGCCGGGACGGTCTACTGGAAGGTCGTCTACGCGGGCGACGCCAACAACGCGGCGGCGGTCAGCCCCTGCGTCGCCCTCGCCGTCGCCAAAGCGACGCCGGTGTTGACGTTGACATCACGCCAGCGATCTCGCCGATGACCGCGGGAGGGACGGCCACAGGCAAGGGGAGCCTCACCGCGGCGACGACCACCGCCGCTGGAACCGCCACCTACACCGTCTATACCAATAGCACCTGCACCACCGTCTTGGCGGCGACCGGCAGCCCTAGCGGCGTAGCCGTCACCAACCGGAGTGTCGCCACCTCGGCCGCGATCACGATTCCGCTGGCGGGGTCCGTCTATTGGCGAGTCACCTACGCTGACGATGCCAACAACAACGCCGCCACCAGTGCCTGTGTCGCCCAGACGGTCGCCAAAGCGACCCCGTCGCTGACGCTCGTCGTGTCACTGACCGTCGCGCCAATGACGATCGGCGGGTCAGCCACCGGTCTGGCGACCCTGAGCGACGCGACCGCGACGGCCGCGGGATCGGCTACCTACACCGTCTATGCGGAGAGTACCTGCACGACCCAGCTATCGACGACGAACAACCCGAGCACGGTCACCGTCGCCAATCGGACGATTCCCACCTCGGCGGCAATTACCATCGCCACGGTCGGGACCGTCTATTGGAGAGCTACCTATGGCGGAGACGTCAATAACAACAGCGCCGCGAGCAGTTGTGTTGGGTTGACCGTCGCCAAGACGGTGCCGGGTGTGACGCTAACGGGCACGCCAACCGTCTCCCCGATGCGACCCGGGGGCACAGCCTTCGGCACCGCAACGCTCAGCGGCGCGACCGGAAACGCGGGAGGCGCCGCCACCTACACCGTCTACGCCGACAACGGCTGCGCCACCCAGGTCGTGCCGAATCAGACGAGCGTGAAGACGGTCACGAACGGGGTGATCCTGGCCTCTACTCCACTGACCTTCTCTCAGGCTGGTGTCTTCTACTGGCGGGTGGTTTACGCGGGAGACGCCAGCAACGGTGGGGCCACCAGCGCCTGTGTCGCCCTGACGGTCTCGGCCACGGCGACCTCGGCGCTCAACCTTGTACTGGCACCTGCTCCGGTCGTTGCCGGGGGCGGCGTCATCGGTACGGCCACGCTGAGCGGTGTGACCGGCACCGCCGGGGGATCCGTCACCTATACCGTCTTCACCGACAACACCTGCACCACTCAGGTCATCCCGAATCAGACGAGCACCAGAACGGTCAGCAATGGCATTGTTCCCGCATCCGCCTCGTTGATCTTCGCGCAGGCTGGAGTCCGCTATTGGAAGGCGGCCTACAGCGGCGATGGCGCGAACCCCGCGGTCGCGAGT
>JACCVZ010000200.1 GCA_013697905.1 Nocardioidaceae bacterium | reverse complement strand
GACCCGCTGCTGCGGATCGCTCGCGTCGCCGTACGCCGGCTGCAGGCCGCGGAGGTCCCCGCGATCTGCGCGCCGGTCCTTACGGCCACCCGTGCCGTGGCCGACCAGTCCGGTCTCGACTTCGAGGAGCGCGCACGCAACCTGGCAGGCGCCTTCCGGGTGAGCCGGCGAGTGCCCGCCCGCGCCGCGGTGGTCGTCGACGACGTGGTGACCACCGGGGCGACTGCGGCGGAGTCGACACGTGCACTGCGAGCCGTTGGTGTCGAGGTGGTCGGAGTGGCGGTCGTCGCTGCGACTGTGCGCCGACAGCAGCTGCGTCGGGTCTGAACCACAACCACGGCCACCGACGGGCGGTTCCGGAGGGTGGCTGTCGCGTCACCCACCGACTAGGGTCGAGGACATGGCACCCGCCCGGGTCCGTGGTTGCGCCGAGTGGGCCTCGACACGTCGAGGCCCTGCTCGGCAAGCCGATGCCAGCCGCTGGCGAAACGGCCCACGTAAGGTCGTCGTCGTCGTCCTCCGACGGCGAGGACTGATCACGGAGCGGCTTAGCCGTAAGTCCTGCCCCGCCGTACGGTCAGACGCCGTACGTCTTTGGGAGAAGGTGGTGAGTGGCAGAAGCTGCGAAGCCTCAGCAGGCGAGTGTGGGGACGAAGACCAGGTCGGACGGGCGGGTGCCAGCCCTCACGAGTCCGGCTCGTTTGCCCCGGGGAACCTGTCAGCCAGCATCAGCAAACTGATCGAGGAGGCACGTGTGGAAGTCGTGGTCAAGGGTCGTCATTGTGAGGTGTCGGACCGGTTTCGCGGTCACGTCGAGGACAAGCTCACCCGGTTGGAGAAGTATGACCAGCGCATCATCCGTGCCGACGTCGAGGTAACCGCCGAGCCGAACCCTCGTCTGTCCCACCAGTCCACCCGCGTCGAGATCACGATCCGCGGCAGAGGTCCCGTCGTCCGTGCCGAAGCGTCCGCGGAGGACAAGTTGAGCGCTCTTGACAAGGCGGTCGAGCGGCTCAGCGCCCAGTTCCGCAAGGCAGCGGACCGCCGACGCATCCATCACGGGTCACGCACCCCCACGTCGCTTGCACAGGCGATGGCCGAAGCGGACCCGGTGCCGGACTCCGTGCCGGACCCCATGGCCGACGAACACAAGGTCGGGCCCCTCACCGTCCAAGGTGATGGGCCGCTCGTCGTCCGGGAAAAGTCGCACCCGGCGTCGCCGATGACCCTCGACCAGGCGCTGTACGAGATGGAGCTCGTCGGCCATGACTTCTTCCTCTTCATCGACAAGGACGAGGATGTGCCTGCCGTGGTCTACCGCCGCAAGGGATATGACTACGGCGTCATCCGGCTGACTGGCTGACTGGGAGGGGCAGCAAGCGGGCGCGATCTCGGTGGGACCGTCGCGGGTTCCAGCTCCTCCACAGCACGATCGGGGTTGTTTCTGCCATGCTTCGCCCATGACCGAGAGCGTCATCTCTGTGCGGCAGCGAGAACCCATCCGGGTGGCGGTGGTCGATGACCAGGAGCTGTTTCGCCGCGGTTTGGTGATGTTGCTGTCGGTCGAAGACGACATCGAGGTTGTCGGTGAGGCCTCCGATGGCTACGAGGCCGCCGAGATTGCGGCCAGTCTGGTGCCCGACGTCGTGCTGCTTGACGTTCGGATGCCCAAGCGCACCGGGATCGAGGCCTGTGCGGCGATCAAGGAAGTCGCTCCGTCGGCCAACATCATCATGCTGACGGTGTCCGACGAGGAGGCCGACCTCTACGAGGCGATCAAGAGCGGTGCGTCGGGTTACCTGCTCAAGGACGCCTCGATCGACCAGGTGGCGCAGGCCGTCCGACTCGTTGCGGACGGGCAGTCCCTGATCAGCCCGTCGATGGCTGCGAAGCTGTTGGAGGAGTTCAAGCTCATTGCGTCGGCGGGCTCGAAGCCCGACTCGATCGCGCCTCGCCTCACCCAGCGGGAGCTGGATGTGCTCAAGCTGGTGGCGCGCGGACTCAACAACAAGGACATCGCGACCGATCTGTTCATCAGTGAGAACACCGTCAAGAACCACGTCCGCAACATCTTGGAGAAGCTGCAGCTTCACTCCCGCATGGAGGCGGTCATGTATGCCGTCCGCGCGAAGCTCCTCGACCTGACGTGACCATTCGCCGGTGTCCTGCGAACAGGACACCCGGACCGTCGCTGTCGGTGGCACCGGATACCGTCCCCTCCCATGAGGTCGAGTCTCGTAGTGTCGTTTTCTGAAGTCGAGCCGTGAAGGGATCGAGGCTGAGCAGCGCGCAAGCCCGCCGGTTGGCGCTGGCCGCTCAAGGCTTCCTGGACAAGCGTCCTGGCCGAGTTGACATGCGCTCGTTCGACCGGGTGCTCGATCGCCTGGCTCTGTTGCAGATCGACTCTGTCAACGTGGTGGCGCGGGCGCACTACCTGCCGCTTTTCAGCCGCCTCGGGCCTTACGACGTCGCGCTGCTGCACCGCGCCGCCGGCATGGCGCCGCGGCGTGTCTTCGAGTACTGGGCCCACGAGGCGTCCTACGTCCGTAGCGACCTCCAACCCGCGCTGAGGTGGCGGATGGACGCCCGGGCGGGGGCGTGGGGCGGCATGCGGCGGATCTTCGAGGAACAACCCGACTTCGTGCGGTGGGTACGAAGCGAAGTCGAGCACCGCGGCCCGCTCACGGCCCGTGAGATCGAGCACGACGTCCCGCGCACCAAAGAGCACTGGGGTTGGAACTGGAGCCAGGTCAAGCTCGCCCTGGAGTGGTTGTTCTACACCGGTGAGGTGACCGCGGCCCGCCGCAACACCGCGTTCGAGCGGGTCTACGACCTGACTGAGCGCGTGCTCCCGCGGGCGGTCGTCGACACACCGACGCCGGACGTGGCCGAGGCGCACCGGCAGCTGATCCGGGCGGCTGCGATCGCGCACGGCGTCGGCACCGAGCCGTGCCTGCGTGACTACTTCCGTCTGGGTCACCAACGGTCGCGGCAGGCGGTCAGCGAGCTCGTCGAAGCGGGCGAGTTGACCCCGGTCACGGTCGACGGATGGACGCGGCCGGCGTACCTCTGGCACCAGGCCCGGCTGCCTCGCCGGGTCCGCACCCAGGCACTGCTCAGCCCGTTCGACTCGCTGATCTTCGAGCGCCGACGCACCGAAGAGCTGTTCGGCTACCGCTACCGCATCGAGATCTACGTGCCGGCCCCGAAGCGGGTCTACGGCTACTACGTCTACTCGTTCTTGATGGACGAGGCGATCGTCGCCCGCGTCGACCTGAAGGCCGACCGCGCCACCGGCGTGCTGCGAGTCCAAGGTTCGTACGCTGAGCCCGGCGCACCTGACGAGACCGCCTACCGCTTGCGCGACGAGCTCGTCTCGATGGCGGCCTGGCTCGGCCTCGACCACGTGACTGTGGAGCCTCGCGGAGACCTCGCACCGGCCCTCTCGGCGGTCCTTCGGCTCGTCAGCAGCCCTGCGTAGACTTGACCTGGTCGCGTCCAGCGGCCTCACGTCCGACCCGTGACGTGGCGCACCATCGACCAGGAGTCACACCCGTGCCCGTTCTGCTCGACAAGGTCCTCCGCATCGGCGAGGGCAAGCAGCGCCGCAAGCTGGAGGCCGCTGCGGCCCAGGTCAACGCCATCGAGGACGACTTCGTCTCGATGAGCGACGAGGAGCTACAGGCACTGACGGCGGAGTACAAGCAGCGGTTCGCGAACGGCGAGACGCTCGACCAGCTGCTGCCCGAGGCCTTCGCGACGGTCCGCGAGGCCGCCAAGCGCGTGCTGGGACAACGGCACTTCGACGTTCAGCTGATGGGCGGCGCGGCGCTGCACTACGGCAATATCGCCGAGATGAAGACCGGTGAGGGCAAGACGCTCGTCGCCACCCTCCCGACCTACCTCAACGCACTCGCCGGCAAGGGTGTCCACGTGGTGACGGTCAACGACTATCTCGCCAAGTACCACGCCGAGTGGATGGGACGCATCTACCACTTCCTCGGACTGTCGGTTGGTCAGGTGCTTCCGCAGCTGTCGTCTGAGCAGCGCCGGGAGGCCTACGAGAGCGACGTCACCTATGGCACCAACAACGAGTTCGGCTTCGACTACCTGCGCGACAACATGGCGAGCAGGCTCGAGGACTGCGTGCAGCGCGGACACCACTACGCGATCGTCGACGAGGTCGACTCGATCCTCATCGACGAGGCTCGCACGCCGCTGATCATCTCCGGCCCCTCGGACGAGTCAGTGAAGTGGTACGACGAGTTCGCCGCCATCGTGGGCCGGTTGCGTGAAGACATCGACTACGAGGTCGACGAGAAGAAGCGCACGGTGTCGGTGCTCGAGGACGGCATCACCCGGGTCGAGGACCACCTGGGAATCGACAACCTCTACGACGCCGTCAATACCCCGCTCATCTCGTTTCTCAACAACGCGATCAAGGCCAAGACGCTGTTCCGCAACGATCGCGACTACGTCGTGATCGACGGCGAGGTGCTCATCGTGGACGAGCACACCGGCCGGATGCTGCACGGGCGGCGCTACAACGAGGGCCTGCACCAGGCCATCGAGGCGAAAGAGGGCGTGCAGATCCGCGAGGAGTACCAGACGCTCGCGACGATCACCCTGCAGAACTACTTTCGCCTCTACGACAAGCTCGGCGGCATGACCGGTACGGCGATGACCGAGGCGTCGGAGTTCGACAAGATCTACAAGCTCGGCGTCATCCCGATCCCGACCAACATGCCGATGGTCCGTGCCGACCAGAAGGACCTGGTCTACCGGACGCGGGGGGCCAAGCTCGACGCGATTGTCGACGACATCGCCGAGCGGCACGTGGAGGGACAGCCGATGCTGGTCGGCACCACCTCGGTCGAGAAGTCCGAGGAGCTGTCCGCCCTGCTCAAGCGCCGCGGCATACCGCATACCGTGCTGAATGCCAAGCACCACGCCGACGAGGCCCACATCGTCGCTCAGGCCGGTCGCAAGGGTGCCGTCACCGTCGCCACCAACATGGCCGGTCGCGGCACCGACATCATGCTGGGCGGCTCCGTCGAGTTCCTCGCCGACGAGGAGCTGCGTCGCAACGGACTCGACCCGACCGAGCACTCGGACGACTACGAAGCCTCTTGGTCCGAGACCCTCGAGCGGATGAAGGAGCAGGTCCAGGTCGAGCACGACCAGGTCAACGACGCCGGCGGCCTTTATGTCGTCGGTACCGAGCGGCATGAGTCACGCCGCATCGACAACCAGCTGCGCGGACGCTCCGGTCGTCAGGGCGACCCCGGCGAGTCCCGCTTCTATCTGTCGCTCGAGGACGACCTGATGCGCCTGTTCAAGTCGGACTGGGTGGACTGGGTCCTGACGACGATGAAGATCCCCGACGACGTCCCGATCGAGAACAAGCGCGTCACCGGTGCGATCGCGTCGGCCCAAGCGCAGGTGGAGAGCCAAAACTTCGAGAGTCGCAAGAACATCCTGAAGTACGACGACGTGATGAGCCGTCAGCGTGAGGTCATCTACGGCGAGCGCCGTCAGGTGCTCGAGGGCGCAGACCTGCACGAGCAGATTCGCGGCATGGTCGACGACACGGTTGACGGCTACGTCGTCGGCGCCGCCGACGGCTTCCCGGAGGAATGGGATCTCGACAAGCTCTGGACCGCGCTGAAGACGCTCTACCCGGTGGGGCTCACCATCGAGCAGCTCGAGCACGAGGTCGGCGGCGTCGAGGGGCTCACCCGCGAGTACTTGGCTGCGGAGCTCAAGGCCGACGCCCACAGGGCCTACGACGCCCGCGAGGAGACGCTCGGAGAAGAGGTCATGCGCGAGCTCGAGCGTCGGGTGCTGCTGTCGGTTCTCGACCGCAAATGGCGCGAGCATCTCTACGAGATGGACTACCTGCGTGAGGGCATCGGCCTGCGCGCCTACTCCCAGCGCGACCCGCTAGTCGAGTACCAGCGTGAGGGCTTCGACCTCTTCGCCCAGATGATGGAGTCCATCAAGGAGGAGTCGGTCGGCTACCTCTTCAACGTCGAGGTCTCCGTCAACGACGACGCCGTGGAGCTGGAGGCCGCACAGCTACAGGCCACTGCAGCCGCCATGGTGGCCGGGCCGGCAGCCGGACTCGCGACCGAAGCGCCCGAGGCCGCGTCGGCCGATCAGGACGATCAGGACGACCACGACCACGACGACGACCATGACCACCGGCCCAACATCACCGCGAAGGGCCTGAACGAGCCGGCACCTCGCAAGATGTCGTACTCGGCACCGACGGTCGATGGTGACGCCGGCACCGAGGTTCAGGCCGATGCCGCCCAGCACGAGTTCGCCGGCGTCTCGCGCAACGAGCTGTGTCCCTGCGGCTCAGGACGCAAGTTCAAACGTTGCCATGGAGACCCTGCCCGCCGGTCACGCTGATGTTTCGGCTGACACGTCAGCCGCTGTGCTGATGGTTCGGCTGACACGTCAGCCGAAGGAAATCGCGGTGCAGGTCCAGCGCTCTCGCACATATTCGAGTCGCGCGGCGAGAGCGCGTGAGCGGCCGCGGCAGATGACACGTGCGGCCACCTCGGCGGCGCCGGCGGTCGGCTGG
>JACCVZ010000185.1 GCA_013697905.1 Nocardioidaceae bacterium | reverse complement strand
AGGGGTGTGCGGCGTACCGCAGCCGCGGCGAGGCCGGTGCACCCGCCCGACATCGCCGACGTCCGTCGTTGGGCTCTCGACCGCGGCTACGCCGTCGCTGATCGCGGGCGGCTCAAGGTCGAGATTCATCAGGCGTACGCGCGGGAGCACCCAGACTGACACCTGTGGGCTCGGGGGCCCTACCGCGACACTGGGAGACATGGACGCCGCGACGCTCGTGTGGGAACGCGTTGTGGCCCGGCAGCCGATGCCGACCGAGGGTGTCGTGCTCGCGACCGCGCTGGCGGCTTTGGCTTTGGTGATGGTTCGGGCGTCGTGGGCGTGGACCCGGCACGCCGTGACCATCGTGCACGAGGGTGCGCACGGGTTTGTCGCGATGGCGAGCGGACGCCGGCTGGCGGGGATCCGGCTCCACTCCGACAGTTCCGGCGTCACCTTGTCGAAGGGCCGGCCGAGCGGGCCGGGCATGATCGTGACCACCGCGGCCGGCTACGTCGGGCCGGCCGTGCTCGGTCTCGGCTGCGCCTGGTTGCTGTCGCAACGGCATGCGGTCGCGGTGCTGTGGCTGATGCTGGTTGCGCTGGCGCTGCTGCTGGTGCAGATCCGTAACTTCTTCGGCTTCTTCGTGGTGCTGGCGACCGGGGTGGGGCTGTTTGTGGTCTCGTGGCGGCTCGATGTCGATGCGCAGGTGACGGCCGCGTACGTCGTCACCTGGTTCCTGCTGTTGGCTGCGCCACGCCCCGTGATGGAGCTTCAGTCGTCGCGTCGCCACGGCCGGGGGCGTGGGTCCGACGCCGACCAGCTGGCTCGGCTCACACCGCTGCCCGCGCTGGTCTGGGTAGGTGTGTTTCTCGGCGTGACCGTGGGTGCCTTGTTCGTCGGGGCGGGCCTGTTGCTGGTCTGAGTCGTGCGGCGAGGGATGGATGAGCCGAGCCTGGGTACGGCAGCGGTATGACCATCGATCCGCAGCCGCCCACTGAAACCACCCCCGGCGAGCCCAGCCCAGGCGGCGAGCCAGCACCCGACCCCGGCCCGATCGTGCCCTCACCGGGACCGTCCGACCCGCCCAGCATCGACACGCCGCCTCAGCCCGAGACGGATCCCGACCTGGGCGGCCTGGCGAGCCGCGACGTCGACCAGAGCGGAGTCGACCAGGAAGTGTCGCCGGACGTGCAGTTCGGCTAGCCGACCTCGACAGGCGCAGGGCTAGCATGCCGTCGTGAGCAGTGTCTCATCGCGGCCGCGTGACGTCTGCGCGGACGCCGTCGCTGCCGCTCACGCCCCGCCGACCTCACGAACCACGTGGGCGGCGGGTTTGTCGGTGCGCAGGCCGAGGAATCGGGGGTGGCGCAGCTGGCCGTCTCGCGTCCACTCGGTGAACGCCACCTGCGTGACCAGCTTCGGCTCAACCCAGTGCACGCCGCGCCGGAACACCGGCGCGCTCGGCAGCGTGCGCTCGGCGTACGCCGGGCTCATTCGCGTCAGCGCCCGCAGTTGCTCGCTCAGCGAGGCCAGCAGTGACGCGCCGAACCCCGTGCCGACCTTCCCGGCGTACACCAACGACCCAGCCTCGTCGTAGTACCCGAGCAGCAGAGCGCCGAAGCCGTTTCGCGAGCCCTGCGGGTCGGTCCAGCCGCCCACCACGAACTCCTGAGCCTGTTCACACTTGAACTTGAGCCAGTCCCGGGTGCGACCCGACTGGTAGACCGAGTCCGCCCGCTTCGCGATCAGGCCTTCCCAGCCACGGCTACAGGCCTGCTCGAGGTACGCCAAGCCCTCGGCGTTGCGGTGCGTCGTGAACCGCAGCGGGTCGTCCCAGTCGAAGAGGTCGAGCAACAGCGACTTGCGCTCCCGGAGCGGAAGTCCGCGGGTGCTGTGGCCGTCGAGATGCAGCAGGTCGAACAGGTAGTACACGATCGGCACACCCGATCGCCGCGCCTTCGCGGCGTTGCTCACGTGCATGCGAGGCTGCAGCCTCGCGAAGCTGGTCTGTGCTCCGTCGAACGCGACCACCTCGCCATCGACGACGAAGTCCGGCGCAACGGTCGACTCCAACGCGTCGACGAGCTCGGGAAAGCTCGCTCCGGCATCACCGCCCGTCCGGCTGCGCAACCGCACCGTGCCGTTCGCTCGCGACGCGATGACACGCATCCCGTCCAGCTTGCGTTCGTAGATCCAGCCTTGGTGCGAGAACCGGTCCTGGGTGAGGGTCGCCAGGGCGGGGCCGGGTACATCGGCGACGCGCTCAGGCATCGCAACCCCAGTTTGGGCCGGGACAGGAGCAGCTGGTCGTGCAGTGGCAGGGCAGCATGCTGCGATTTTCGCACCTGCACGCCTGCCACACCGCGGTAGCACAGTGGCGATGTGGGACACTCGATGCCCGGCGCGGTGCGCGTCGACGACATCCCGGCTGGGGGACGCCCTGACGACTCATGAGGTTGCCGACACCTCTTTCGTCCCCTCGACCCGGCTGCGCCTGGCGGGGATGGCCCTGCACGCCTACACCGCCACCGGCACCGTGCTGGGCTTCCTCATCGTCGTCGCCGCCTTCGACGGTGCGGTCGAGCGGGCGCTCTGGCTGGCCCTGGCAGCGCTGATCATCGACGGGACCGACGGCATGATCGCCCGCCGACTACGGGTCAGTGAGACGATTCCGTCCTTCGACGGCGCTCGGCTCGATGACATCGTCGACTATCTGACCTATGCCTTCGCCCCGATGGTGCTGCTCTGGGTGACCGACCGGCTCCCCGAAGGTGGCTGGGGCGCGGTCTTCGCTGTGCTCCCGCTGTTGGCCTCGAGCTACCAGTTCTGCCGCACTGACGCCAAGACAGCCGACCACTTCTTCCTCGGATTCCCCAGCTACTGGAACGTCGTCGCGTTCTACGTGTTCGTGCTCGACCTCGGGGAGGTGACAACCTCGGTGATCCTGATGGCCTGCACGATCCTCGTCTTCGTGCCGATCCGGTACGTCTACCCGTCGCGCACCCGGGCATTTCGCAGTCTCAACATTGGTTTCACCTGCCTCTGGCTGGTCACCTACGCCGTGCTGCTGGCCCAGGAGCCCGACCCCGACGTCATCGTTGTGCTGCTGTCACTGGTCTACCTGGTCTACTACGCCGGATTGTCGCTCTACCTGACGCTGGCGCTGCCGTGGGGGCCGGCCAAGCGGCTGTCTCGAGACGCGATCGCCGCCGACCTCGAGGACTGATGTCGCTCGGACTCGTTGCTGCCCTGGCGGCGGCAGCCGTCTTCGGTGCCGCGGCCGTCCTGCAGGCCACCGCCGTACGCCGTCTCCCGGTCTTCCGCAGCCACCCGGCCACCGTGGTTCTCAAGCTGCTGCGGCAACCGTTGTTCGACCTCGCGGTCGCGCTCAACCTGTTCGGGTTTGCGCTGCACTTCGTATCGCTGCGGTTGATCCCGCTCTATCTGTCGCAGGCTGCCATCTCCGCGAGCCTCGTCTTCACGGCGGTACTGGCCATGGCGATGCTCAGGGAGCGGCTCAGCGTCCTGGATTGGGCAGCGGTCGCTGCGGTGACCGTCGGCCTGGCCGTGCTTGCGGGTGCGTCAGGAGACATCGGCACCGACAACCCACCACCCGGCTTCGTCGGCTGGCTCTACGCCGCGATCGTCTCGGTCGCGGTTGCGGGGCTGCTGGTGGCGCGCTCGCACAGCGCATTGGCCGCCACCGTGCTCGGATTTCTGGCCGGGCTCGGGTTCGCCGGTAGCGGCATCGCGGCCCGCATCTTGCCGGGCTTCACCCCTTCCGAGCTGTGGGATGCGCCGGCGGCGTACGCCTTGCCGTTGAGCGGCGGTCTGGCGTTCGTGCTCTACTCCTTCGCCCTGCAGCGAGGGTCGGTCACCGTTGCCACCGCCCCCGTGATCGTCATGCAGACACTGGCTCCTGCCGTCGTCGGCATCGCTCTTCTGGGGGACGCTGTCCGCGATGGGTGGGTCATCGCCGCAGCCGTCGGACTGGTCATCACTGCCGCGGGTGCGATTGCGCTGGCAAGATTCGAGCGAGGGCCAGAGCAGGTGGACGTGCGAGCCGGCGAGTGAGTTGATGGGCGGCCGTCGCGCGAACCTGGCTGCTGACGCGCGGCGAGAAGCCGTCTCGGCCACCACTTCCCGCTCTTCGCGGACCCGAAACCGGCGGCCACGACCTGCTCGGGCCGGGTGGGCAGCCGGTGGACATTCTTGGCCGGCGCAGGTAGGTGTGGACCATGACCAGGTGCCAGTTCATCCCGCCGTACCTCTTGCACCGGATCGCAACCGCGCACGACGACTCGACTGCTCAGTCGTGCTGTCGATCCACGCTGTCGATCGACCAGGCGTTGAGATCCGGGCGTACCCCTGTCGACCGGCCTCCGATCGCCTCGCCCGGAGCGACCGAGCGGTTGGCCGGCCCAGCCGACGGCGCCGGCACGCTGACAGCGCAGACGTCGTGGACCGTTCACGACGCCCACAACGGCGCCACCTTGCCCGGGGAGACCGTGCGCAGCAAAGGCGACGCCACCTCGGGCGACGCGGCGGTCGACGAGGCGTATGCCGGCACCGAGGCGACCGTGGACTTCTACGCGGCCGTGTTGTCGCGCTGGTCGTTTGACGACCTCGGTACACCCGTCATCGTCACCGTCCACTACGAGCGCGACTACGACAACGCCTTCTGGGACGGGCACCAGCTTGTCCTCGGCGACGGCGACGGTCGCGTGTTCGGCCGGTTCACCAAACCGGTGGAGATCCTGGCGCACGAGCTGACGCATGGCGTCACCCAGTTCACCGCTCAACTGAGCTATCAGGGCCAGTCCGGTGCACTCAACGAGTCTGTCTCCGACGTGTTCGCCAGTTGCGTGAAGCAGCGACTCCTGGGTCAAAGCGCCGAGGCTGCGGAATGGTTGATCGGAGACGGCATCTTCCTGCCCTCCGTCCGGGGCCGTGCACTTCGCTCGATGAAGGAGCCCGGGACGGCCTACGACGACCCGGTCCTGGGCAAAGATCCCCAGGTCGCCGGCATGGACGACTACGTCGCCACCGCCGACGACAACGGCGGTGTGCATATCAACTCCGGCATCGCCAATCGAGCCTTCTTCCTTGCAGCGACCGCGCTCGGCGGCAACTCGTGGGAGCGGGCCGCGCCGATCTGGTACCGCGCCCTGACTGGTGGACTCGTCGGCGCCGACACGGACTTCGCCGGCTTCGCGCAGGCCACGATCGAAGCAGCCGATCAGGTTGACGGGGGGGACGCAGGCGCCGCGATGGCCGTGGCTAAGGCCTGGAGCACCGTGGGCGTGACACCTGGTGCCTCGGTTCCCTCACCACCGGTCGACTCATCCGGCCAGGTGATTCACGTCCGCCGCAGCGGCGGCTTTGCCGGCCGCACGACGGCCGGTGAGGTCCGTCCGGACACTGAAGACGAGCGCGCCGCTGAAGTGCGTGAGGTGGTGGCGCGGATCGACTTCGGGTCCATCAAACCGGCCCAGACCCAACCGGACCGCTTCGTCTACGTCTTCACCGTCGATGGGCGCGAGGTCGTCGTGCAGGAGCAGCAGCTGACCGACGACCTGCGGCTGCTTGCCTCACTCGTCCTCGACGACGGTTGGTAAAGATCGGGTTTCAATCGCCGCTCACCCGGTCGCTATTGTCGGCGGGCAGGGTGACGATGGAGCATGGCCTTTGACCAGGGCGACGCACACCGCTCCCCAAGCTATGGCATCGAGGAGCCACGGCTCGGGACACCCGAGGACGCTTCCGGATGGCTCGGGCTCGTCTGGTTCCTCGGCGTCGCCTTGTGCTCAGCGGCGGTCGTCGCGCTCGCCTTGCCACCGGTGTCGTTTCTGGATGAGTCGTCCCGGGTCGGCCAGGTTGTCCACCTCGACTGGCTGATCCTTGCGACGTTCTTAGTTTGGCCGGTTCGCCGTTGCGCGCAGCACAGCATCTGGTGGGGTGTCGCGGCCGTCGTCGTGGTTTCCAGCCAGTCTTTCTACGTCGTCGGAACCGGTCTCGACCGGCTGGCCGACGCCCAGATTCCGGTGACCGCCGGCGCTGCCTGGTACCTCATCTCGGTGTTCCAGGCCTGCTGCTTCGCCGGCTTCGGTTTGTCCGGGGCGCGGCTGCGGTGGAAGGAACGACGGTGGCAGCGACTGATCGCGAACCTGATGCGTGACACCTCGGTCGACGCGCGCCGCCGGTGAGGCTGCCGCGACACCGAGGCAGTCAGCTGGCCGTCTTGAGGCTGGCCAGCGCCTGGTCGGCGTGCACGGTGAAGTTGAGTTCGCTGCTGATGACGTCTCGGATCGTGCCGTCGGTGTCGATGACGAACGTCACCCGCTTCACCGGCGTGAGGTACTTGCGCTTCACACCGTAGGCCTTGGCCACCTCGCCGTCGGTGTCGGAGAGCAGGGGATAGCCAAGACTTTGAGTGTCGTCGAAACCCTTCTGTGCCGAGACCTCGTCGGTGCTGATACCGACCCGCTGGGCGCCCACTGACTCGAACTCCGTGCCGAGGTCGCGGAAGTGGCAGGCTTGTTTGGTGCAGCCGCCTGACGATGCGACGGGATAGAAGAACAGCACGACCGGACCCTGCGCGAGCAGCGTCTCGAGGCTGAGCCGCCCGCCGCTTTGGGTCGGCAGGTCGAACGTCGGTGCCTTCGCGCCGGCTTTGATCGTCTTCATGGTGAGGTCCCTTTCTTCGGGGAGTCGATGTTCTTCGGTGGTCGCGGGATGAACCCGCTCGTGCGTCGGACATAGTCGACGTAGCCGGGCCGGCGTTCGCCTATGTCCTTCTCGAGCAGTGGTTTGCCGGTGCCCTTGGCGAGCAACCAGGTCATCACGATCGGCGATAAAATCGTCAAGATGCCCGGCCAGGCGTCGAAGGCGATGAGCGACAGCCCCCACCAGACGCAGGCGTCGCCGAAGTAGTTCGGGTGTCGGGTGTAGCGCCAGAGCCCGGTGTCGAGCACCTGGCCTTGCTTGTCGGGGTCGCTGCGGAACCGGGCCAGCTGCCAGTCGCCTGCTGTCTCGAAGAAGAAGCCCACCCCCCACAGGGCGACACCGATCCAGGCGACGAGTCCGAGGCCGGAAGTCTCGAAGACGGCGACCTGTACCGGCAGCGACACGAACCACATGGTGGCCGCCTGGGTGAGGTAGATCCGTCGCAAGGCGAACAGGTGCGGGTTGCCGGATGCCTGCTTCATCAGCGCCGCGTAGCGCGGGTCTTCGCCTTTGCCGATCGACCTGCTGGCGATGTGGAGCCCGAGCCGGACTCCCCACACGACGGTGAGCGTCGTGACGAGCGCGCGCCGCCCGTCGTCGCCTGAGCCGGTCGAGACGAGCAACGACGTTACGGCCACCACCGCACAACCCAACCCCCAGGCGACGTCGACCACCGCGTGCCTGCCGACCCGCAGTGCCACCAGGAACGTGAGGGCGAGGACGGCAGCAGCCGCCAGCAATGTCAATGGCAGCGCAGCGGCGAAGTCGCCCCAGGGAACGCGCTCATCAACGATTGCCTCAGACCGTCCGGACCGCAGGCATGCCCGAGCGGCCGCCCGTGGACTTGACCGCTAGAACTTGGTCGACGCCCATCCGGCCCTCCTCGAAGCTGAGCGCGGCGCCGACCATGTAGAGCCGCCAGACCCGCGCCACTTCCTCTCCGACGAGCGCCACGGCGTCCGCCCAGTGAGACTCGAACGTGTGGTACCACTCGTGGATCGTGCGCACGTAGTGCTCGCGCATGACATGCACGTCGCGCACCTCGAGACCAGCCGCCTCGAGCATCTCAACCGTCTCACCGACCGGACGCATGTCCATGTCGGGCGCGATGAACGCGTCGATGAACGGTCCGCCGCCTCGCTGCGTACGCCGAGACATCTGCTGGATCAGCAGCCGTCCCCGAGGCTTCAGCAGGCTGCGCAGCTGGGCAGCGAACGCCGGATAGTTCGCCCGGCCGACGTGCTCGCCCATCTCGATGGAGCTGATCGCGTCGAATGGCCCGTCCGCGACGTCGCGGTAGTCCTGGTGCCGGACTTCCATGTTGTGCAGGCCCCGCTCGCCGATGCGAGCCTGCACGAAGGCGCATTGCTCTTTGGCCAGCGTCACGCTGGTGACGTCGACGTCGAAGTTTTCCGCGGCGTACAAGGACAGCGATCCCCAGCCGCAACCGACATCGAGCATCCGCATCCCGGGTTGGAGACCGAGCTTGGCGCAGACGAGCGCCAGCTTGTCCCGTTGCGCATCGGCGCCGGTGTACGACGGGTCGTCGCTTGTCCAGTAGCCGCACGAGTACGCCATGTGCGGGTCGAGGATCAGCTGGTAGAAGTCGTTGGACAGGTCGTAGTGGTGGGAGATCGCGGCCCGGTCGCGTAGTGCCGTATGAAGGCGGCCGCGCAACCTGGCTTGCGAGTCTGGCGGAGCGGGCGGCATACCGACGACGCCGAGACGCACAGCTGCCTTGCCCCCGGCGGCGAGGACGCCCAGCGACGGACGCCCGGTGATGCCACGCTCGCGAATCGTCTGCCAGACGCGTCGGAACCCGTCAAGCAGGTCGCCTTCGACGTCGAGGTCACCCGTCACGTAAGCCTGCGCGAGGCCAAGCTCACCAGGATGGTAGACGAGCCGACGGAGCGCATCGGGCGACCTCAGTGTGATCACCGGCGCGTTTTGCGGGCCTGACTCGCTGCCGTCCCAGGCCCGCAGCCGGACCGGCAGCGTGCCGAAGATCGGGGTGACCACGTCGGCGAGCTGCTGCGCGGCGGAGCCAAAGCCCGGTCGCGGCCGGGTCTGCGCCTGGTCTGACTTGGCCAACACGGGTCCCTTCATCGGAGAAGGAAAGTGGCCCTTCCCGGCGCCTACTCGCGACCGAGGCTCCGGGAAGGGCTCACCCCTCTCACAGTATTCGGAGTCGTCGCCGGATCGGATTGGGGCCGCTTGTCAGTCGCACCGATCAATGTGCCCAGATCAATGTGCCCAGCTCAATGTGCCCAGCGGGTGGCAGCGGCCAGGTCTTCCTCGCTGGCACCTTCGAAGAGCGCCAGCTCGCTCTCCCGCACTGCGGCGATGGAGGCGACCAAGGCGGGACCGAAGGCTTTGGTCAGTGTGGTGTCCGCGCGGAACGCATCGAGGGCCTCGCGCAGGCTCGTCGGCAGCCGCTTGATGTCGCGCCCTGCGAGGATGTCCTCGCCCAGCGCTGCCGGGTCCACGTCGATCGGTTCCGGTAGCCGCGCGCCGTCGACGAGACCAGCCAGACCGGAGGCGACCAGGCCGGACAGCAGCAGATAGGGGTTGGCGAGCAGGTCGAAGCACTTCACCTCCATATTGGCGGCGTGCGCCTCGCTGCCGGTGGAGCCGGTCACCATCCGCATCGCTGCCTCGCGGTTCTCCAGTCCCCAACAGGCGTAGACGCCGGCCCAGTGCGAGGGGACCAGACGCAGGTAGCTGACCGGGCTGGGCGCGCCGAGGGCCAGCAGCGCCGGCAGCCGCGTGAGCACGCCAGCGCTGAACGACTCGGCCGTGTCGGTGAGACCGAACCGGCCGTCGCCGCCCGAGAACACGTTGGTTTCGTCGCGCCAGAGGCTCAGGTGCACGTGCCCGCCGTTTCCCACGCCAGGAACGGCCACCTTGGGGGAGTACGACGTTCGCAACCCATGGATCGCACCCACGGCCCGGATCGTCGAGCGCACCAACACCGACGTGTCGGCGGCGCTGACCGGGTCCTCGGGAGGGACCGACAGCTCGAGCTGGCCGGCGGCGTACTCCGGGTGGAACTGTTCGACCCTTACTCCCTCGTCGTGCAGGGCGGTGAGGACGTCGCGGCAGTAGGTGGACCGGTTGATGAGGCGCGTCATGCTGTAGCCGGGACCGGTGACGCCGGGAACGAAGTCGTCGCCGTCGCCTGCGGACACCACCCACTCCACCTCGAAGGCCGTCCGTGCGGTGAGGCCCTGCCCCGCGAGCTCGTCGACCAGCCGGGCGAGCAGCAGCCGGCTGCACTGGCTGTGCGGTTCGCCGGACTGCTCGTAGCGGTCTGCGGGTGCCCATGCCCAGCCTGGCTGCGCGACCAGCGGGACGATCCGGCGTACGTCGGGGATGATCCGCAGGTCGCCGACCGGCTCCAACCCTTCGCCGTCGCCGGCGATCCAGTCGTCGAATCGGAATCGGTCGAAGCTGGTCGAGATGCCGACGCCCCAGCCAGCCAGGTGCGCAAACCGGTCGAGCGGGACGGACTTGACCCGGGTGATGCCTGAGTTGTCGACGAAGGTGGCAGCCACTGCGACCACACCCGCCGCCTCCAGTGCCTCGAGTGTCTTCTCGGCGTCCCGGCTCCTCGCCTCGCGCTCGGCGGTGTCCATGGTCATCCCCTTCACAGTCCCGGGCGGGTTGTCAGTTGTAGACAAACTACGGGTGTGCCATCACACTCGCAGAGAAGTCTGCTGAACCACAGTATTGGGAGGTCTGATGGCCACGTCGAGGGACAACACCACGACCGAGGGCACCGGGCTGCGCCGCAGCCTGTCGGTCTGGCAGGCGATCGGTATCTCGGTGGCCCTGATGGCGCCCAGCATGGCCGCCAACATCAACCCGCAGGGGACCGCCGGACTCGTGGGCCGCGCGACACCGCTGGCCTTCTTCTTGGCCGCGGTCGCCGTGCTGCTGATCGCGTACGTGTTCGTCCGGCTGTGCCAGTACTACCGGCATGCCGGTTCGGTCTACGTTTTCGCCGGAGCAACGCTCGGCTCCCGCGCGGGCGCCGTCGCAGGGCTCGGGCTGATGGGCACCTACGCGTTCTATGGGCTGGTGACCGGTTCGGCGGCCGGCATCTTCGGCGCCGACTTCCTCGATCGGCTCGGCATCTGGACGGACCAGCCGTGGTGGTCGGCCTTCGTGGTCGCAGCTGTCGCGCTCGCGCTGGCCTTGGTCCTCGCGATCATCCCGGCCAAGGGGGCCACTTCGCTGCTGCTCACCGTCGAGGGCATCACCGTGCTGCTGATCGTGGTCATCTGCGGGGTGGTGCTCGCCCGGTTGCTGGCGGGGAACGCACCCGGTGGCGCCGAGTTCACCCTCGACGTGTTCACGGTGCCGGCAGGAACCGACCGCTCCACCTTGTTCCTCGGCATCATCTTCGGGTTGTTGTCTTTTGCAGGTTTCGAGGCGGCGGCGACACTCGGCGAGGAGGCCCACAACCCGAGCCGCGACATTCCTCGGGCGATCCTCGGCACGGCCATCTTCGGTGGCGTCTACTTCACGGTCGTGACCGCAATCGAGATGATGGCGTTCGGCACAGATGCCGCCGGGGTGGAGAAGTTCGTCGGCTCCGAGGCGCTCGTGGGTGACTTGGGGACGTCGTACGTCGGCGCCTGGGTCGGCGACCTCATCACGCTGGGTGCGGCGATCAGCGCCTTCGCCTGCTGCTTGGCCTGCCTGGTCGGTGCGGCTCGGCTGCTGTACGCCATCATGCGAGACGTCAATCCAGAGTCTGCGCTCAGCCGGACGGGGCGCAACGGCACCCC
>JACCVZ010000174.1 GCA_013697905.1 Nocardioidaceae bacterium | reverse complement strand
ACGACAACCCGCGACTTCTGGTGCGAAGCCAGGCACGAGTGGACGAGCGGGAGGCACGTGGCCTCACGCCCACACCGATCAAGGTGACAGTGACCGAGCGGGCCGAGCTTGACCCGTGCGCAGACTTCTTCGCCACCGGCGACACCACGAAGCTGGTCTACTGCGCCAGCGAGACCGTGTCTGCGGCGCGAGACCTGCTCGGACCCGTGGCGACCGTGATCGAGGGCGGCCACCCGGTGCAGATGCGTCGGGTGAGCGAGGACCTCCACTCCCGGGGCGTGCGTCGCCTGATGGTCGAAGGGGGCGGGACGGTGCACACGCAGTTCCTGACCGCCGACCTCGCAGACGAGCTTCATCTGGTCGTTGCGCCGTTCTTCGTTGGCGACTCTCGGGCTCGGCGGTTCGTCGCAGACGGCCGGTTCCCGTGGACTCCGGACCGGCGCGCAACCCTGGTCGATGTGCGGCGGATCGACGACGTCGTCATGCTGCGGTATGCGCTCTCAACCCGCTTCTGTTCGGACTGAAAGGGAGGCGCGGTGCTGAGAGACCTACCGGGCGCGGCGATCCGCACCCAGCTCACGCTGCCACTGCGGTTCGCTGACGGGTTCGCCACGACCGCGCGGATCTTCACGTTCGACGGGCTGGCTGACGGCCGCGAGCACATCGCCCTAGGGCTCGGCGACCGCTCCGTCGCAGTCACCCGCGTTCCGCACACGGGCGCGCCGCCGCTCGTGCGACTCCACAGCGAATGCCTCACCGGCGACCTGCTGGGAAGTCTGCGGTGCGACTGCGGCCCGCAGCTGACCGAGACCGTCAAACGCATCGCCGTCGCTGGTGGATTCCTCCTGTACCTCAGGCAAGAGGGTCGCGGCATCGGGCTGTATGCGAAGCTCGACGCCTACACGCTGCAGGACGCCGGACTGGACACTTACGACGCCAACATCGCCCTCGGCTATCGCGCGGACGAACGCGACTACACCGTCGCCGCACAGATGATCCAGGCACTTGGTGTGAAACAGGTCGCTCTCCTGGGCAACAACCCCGACAAGGCCGCCCAGCTCGGCCGCCTGGGCGTGACCGTCACCGAGCGCGTGCCTACCGGGGTCCACATCAACGTGGCGAACGCGCGATATCTAGCGACGAAGGCCCGACGAGGAGCCCACACGCTCGAACTCCCGAAGGGCGCGCCCCAAACGGAACCGCTGGTCGACGGCGCCACTGACCACCAGCGGTGCCCTGACCCGCTTGCTCTGCCCGAGCACGATGAACCGACGCACCGTGACGTCAGAGTCGATGACCTCTGGGTCGACGGCCGCGAGGTCTGGAACTCACCGGCTTGACGTCCGCACAAAGCAGCGTCAGGGGCAGGACGCTCCGGAAAGTCGCTTTGCCGAGCTCGTCTTGTCGTTGAAGTCGTAGTCGGACATCCTCGACACCACGTAGCCGGGTCGGATGCACAGGCCGCGGTCGGCGAAGTCATGGTCGTCATAGATGATCCACGCGACGTGGGTGCGGTTCTTCGCCGAGCTGGTCTTGTCGCCGAAGTCGACGTCGTTCATGTCCCTCACCGACGACCTCAGTGCGATCCGGCGGTCTTCGTAGCTCGTGTCGTCGAAAAGGCAGAACCGACGCCTCGGGCACTCCCCGGCGTAGAAGGCAGTCTGGGCATCACCGAACTGCGTCACACCGACATAGAACGCGTCCGATGCCGCGTAACAGTTCCCTTGATCGCCTCCGTAGTGACCGCAGCGGTTGTCCATGTCCTGATGGAACCGGGAGTCGATCCGGGCCTTCATCGCGGCGTTGGACCTCAGAGCAAGACCGTGGCCGAAGTTGCGGTAGCCGAAATCATGGCGCAGGCATTGCTTGTGGAACACCCTCTGCCAGTGTTGGGTGACCGCGTCGAACGGGGCCGAGCAGCCGTTGGCCTTCCAGACGAAGTTCTTGTCGAGACCCCTCTTGGGATGGCTCCGCACGTGCAGGAACCTATGAAGCGTGACGCGGAACTGCAGATGTTTGGCCCGTTGGAGCAGTTGGCTGCGTTCGGTGACCTGGCTGTCGGCCGTCGGCGCTTGAGTCGGCGACGCCGACGCCGGAGAGACCTGCAGGATCAGGGTGGCGGCGACCGCGGCAACGACAGCGACGACGAGTTCTCGGCGGACGGGTCTGTGCATGGGTGATGTGCGCATGGATTCCCCTGAGGTGACATCCCGGTGGGTCCCGAGAACAGCATCGTGCCACGCGTAGTTGCTCGTGCGAGTGCTGAGGTGGAGGCCGGTCGGGGCTGCGGCCTCAATGGCGCTCAGAACGGAAGGCGAGTACGCCGGCCACTAGTGCCGTCGTGACACCGACGAGTAGCACGGCTTGACCGGCCGCGACGGCAGCACCTTCTTGCCCCGACAGGTTGTCCAGCCCGGTGGGGCTGAGCAAGAATCCGACGAGAACGAACAACCCCAGCAGCGCTCCGACGGCACCAGTCCATGGCCGGCGCACCAGCGTCACGAGAAGCGCGCCGGCCATCAAGATGACGAGCCCCGGCGGCACGGCCACCGGAAACTCGACGCCGGCACCCCAGAGCACCGCGATTCCGACCGCTCCTACTACCAGCCCCAGCACCGTTGTGGTGCGCGAACTCGTCTCACTCATGTCGGGCCACGACTGTGCACTTGCTCAATTGTTCTTCTCGTGGAGGACGCCGAGGCGCTCACGGTACTCCGACGCGTCAATTTCACCGGCCGCGTAGCGCTCGGCAAGACGGGACTCCCCGGCATACCAGCCACGCTGCCAGCGACGGCGGCCAAACCGGCCGACCACGAGAAACAGGGCGATGATGAGGGTGAACCAGAGCAGCGGTATGAGCGGCCACCACGGGCCGGGGCCGTTCCAGTGATTGTCGGCAAGGATCACAGCGGACATCATGATTGAGCTCCTTTGGGAAAGATCGAATGCTTATCCTTCGATCCTCGCCAGATCCAAGGTTGGGCGAATCACACAACGGGACTGACTTCGGCTGCCCCACCGGGTGCAGTCGGGATGCGAGAAATACGCCGTGAGGTGTAGGTCTAGGACCAACCGGGACGCACGAGGCCCGACTCGTAGGCGATCACGACCAGCTGGGCGCGGTCGCGGGCGTGCATCTTGATCATGGCGCGGCTGACGTGAGTCTTCGCGGTCGCCGGACTCATGAACAGCCGGGCGGCGATCTCGTCGTTGTTTAGCCCCGCAGCGACAAGCCCGACAACCTCACGCTCACGGTCGGTCAAGGCCTCGAGAAGGGCCGGGCTGGCCGTGGGGCGGCTGCGATCGGCGAACTCAGCGATCAGCCGTCGGGTGACGCCGGGCGACAGCAGCGCGTCGCCGACCGCCACCGCGCGAATGCCGGCCAGCAGCTCGGCCGGTTCGGTGTCCTTGACGAGGAAGCCGCTAGCGCCGATGCGGACCGCCTCAAAGACGTACTCGTCGAGGTCGAAGGTTGTGAGAATCACGACGCGAACACCCTCCAGCGCGGGGTTCGACATGAGGATGCGTGTCGCCTCGAGTCCGTCGAGCTCTGGCATCCGGATATCCATCAGCACAACGTCAGGCTTCTGCGCCGCGATCACATCGAGGGCTCCGCGGCCGTCGGAGGCCTCGCCGACGACCAAGATGTCGTCCTCAGCCTCGATCAACGCACGGAAACCGGCGCGCAGGAGCGCCTGGTCGTCGACGAGCACGACGCGAATCATGGCTCACTCCTCAGCGGCAGCACGGCGCGTACACGGACCCCACCCGCCGGGCCGGCATCGATCTCGAGCGAACCACCGAGCGCCTCAGCACGCTCGCCCATCCCCACCAGACCGGTGCCATCGGTCTCGCTAGGGGAGAAGCCTCGGCCGCCGTCCTCGACCGTGACGGTGAGTGCGGTGACGTCATACCGCAGGGTGACATCTGCGCTCTGCGCCCCGGAGTGGCGAACGACGTTGGTGATGGCCTCCTGGACGATGCGGACCGCGGCGAGCTCGACGGCAGAGGGCAACGGTCGCACCAGCCCTTCCGTCGACTTGCGCACCGCGAGACCGGCGTGCTGGCTTCGCTCGACCAGGTCGTCGAGGGAGGCGAGGCTCCCGCTCGGGTTGAGCGGCGCGACATCTGCCTCGTCCCGAAGCAGGCCGACGAGCGACCTCAGCTCGACCAAGGCTTCCTTACTCGCATCCTTGATCGCCTCGAGTGCGGTCTGCGCCTGCTGCGGGCGGCGGTCCACGATGTGCAGCGCTACACCCGCCTGGACGTTGATCAGTGAGATGTGGTGGGCGACGACGTCGTGAAGCTCCCTGGCGATCTGCAGCCGTTCCTCGTTGGCCCGCCGCCGGTTCGATTCCGCACGGGCCCGTCGAGACGCCGATATCCGCTCACGCCTGATTCGGATGACCTCGCCGACCGCGAGTACCAGCAGCGACCAGGCCACGACGCCTGAGACCCATGTCCAGGACCACGGCTCGTCGAGCATCGGCCCCTGGAGTCCGAACTTGCCGATGAACACGGTCGAGAGGCCGGCCCAAGCGGTCGCACGATACCCGATCGCGACCGTGGCGACAGTCGCGATCGCCAGGCTGGCGAACACTGGACCGTAGGTGTAGCCGCGCAACAGGTAGATCAGGGTGATCGCTACGACGAACCACAGCACCTGACGTGGCCAGCGCTTCAGTGCCGGCAGCGACAGCGGTCCTACGACGGCGATCGCGATGCTCAGGGCGTCAAGACCCCGATGACCAACCTGGTTGTGGCTGACGCCGACCGTGCCGCCGACCTGGAAGAGCACCAGGACGCAGACTCCCACCACGATTGGCCAACGCAGGCCACGGGGATCGAGGAGCGACGTCACGTTCAACACCGTAGGCGAGCATCTCCGGCCACGTCATCGCACGGCGAGCGTAGGCCGTCCTACTCCCCAGGGCATACGTGTCACCACCACGAGCCGCGGAGTTACCACCCCACGACCTCCCGTCGCGGCGAATCGGCCGATTGACGGCACCCGGGAACTTCCCTGCCCTTTCTCGATTGCGCGTCGATAACGCTACGTCGTCTTCTTCTCCTTTGGTTCGCTTCGCGGTTGCCTCTGGATCTCGCGTGCTGCGCCCGGTACGCCTTCGCGCAGCTCCGTGGTGCGCTCGCGTTCGGCGTTCAACTCGGCGCCAAGAAGCAGCGCAACGTTGGTGATCCACAGCCATACCAAGAAGACGATGACACCGGCGAGTGCGCCGTACGTCT
>JACCVZ010000165.1 GCA_013697905.1 Nocardioidaceae bacterium | reverse complement strand
TGCAGCCGTGCGAAGGCCACCTTGTGACCGGTCGGATCGCGCTCGATCTTGAAGACGCTCGCCTGCAAGGGCTCGTCTGCCGATGCGGTCCGGGCGGGCAGGTAGCGGCCGAGCCCGTCGATCACGTCGGCGACCCCGATCCCCGTCAGGGCCGAGCCGAAGTAGACCGGATGCAGGTTGGCGTTGGCGGTGAGCCGCGCGAGCGCGGACAGCGCTTCGGGCTGGCCGAGAGGCTGCGCTCCGTCGACGTACCGGCGCAGCAGCTGGTCGTCGCAGTCCGCAAGTCGCTCGACGAGATCGTCGAGGAAGCCGGCACCGCCACAAGGTCTGACCGTGGCCGACCGGCTGCCGAGGTGGGTCGGTCGGGTGAGCGCGATCGCGTCGCCGCTGACTGCCTCGCGGATCGCGGCCATCGTCTCGGCGTACGTCGCTCCGACTCTGTCGATCTTGTTGGCGAAGATGAGGAAAGGGATCTGCAGTCGCTCAAGGATGCGGATGAGGACCCGGGTCTGCGCCTGGACACCTTCCACGGCCGAGACCACCAGCACCGCACCGTCGAGTACGGCGAGGGCCCGCTCGACTTCTGCGACGAAGTCGGAGTGGCCGGGAGTGTCGATCAGGTTGACCTTGACCGATCCACCGTCGACGGTGCAGATCGTGAACGTGACGACGGCTGAGCGGATCGTGATGCCGCGTTGGCGTTCGATCACGTCGGAGTCGGTGGTGGTGTCGCCGTGGTCGACACGGCCCAGGTGGGTGGTGACTCCGGTCTCGAAGAGGAGACGTTCGGTCAGTGTGGTCTTACCGGCGTCGACATGGGCGACGATCCCAAGGTTGAGGATGGGCATGGAGCGGGGCTGCCTTCGGATTGATCGGGTAGGTGAGGGCGATCCGTCCGATGAGTTGCCGCATCTCCAGTGCTCCTTCTTGGTCGTAGGGGTGCCTGGGCGTGAGGCTAGCCGTCTACGCCGGCCGCAGGCGAGGGGTTTTCGGCCGAGGTCACCAGCTGGGTGGCCGCGGGCTAGAAACCCAGCCGACGCAGCTGCTTGGGGTCGCGCTGCCAGTTCTTGGCGACCTTGACGTGCAGGTCGAGGTAGACCGGCGTCCCGAGCAGGGCCTCGATCTGCTTCCGGGCCGTCGACCCGACGTGCTTGAGGCGGGCCCCGCCCTTGCCGATGACGATCCCCTTCTGGGTCTGCCGCTCGACGAAGAGGTACGCCTCGATGTCGATCAGCGGCTTGTCGTCCGGACGCCCCTCGCGCGGGCCTATCTCCTCCACGAGGACCGCGATCGAGTGCGGCAGCTCTTCTCGGACCCCGTCCAACGCCGCCTCGCGGATGAGCTCGGCCACCAGGGTCGCCTCGGGCTCGTCGGTCAGGTCGCCGTCGGGGTAGAGCGGCGGACCTGTCGGCAGCTGCGCCACCAGCAGGTCGGCAACCAGGCCGACCTGGAAGCCCGTCACCGCCGACACCGGCACGATGTCCGTCCACGTCACGCCGGCTCGATCGCCCAGCGTGGCGACCGAGGTGAGGTAGCCGACGAGCTGGTCGGCAGACACCAGGTCGGTCTTCGTCACGACCGCTATCTTCGGCGTCTTGGCGACCTTGGCGAGCTCGGCGGCCAGGAACCTGTCCCCTGGGCCGACCGGGTCGGTGGCCGCGAGGCAGACAGCGACCACATCGACCGCGGCCCAGGTCGTCTTCACCACGTCGTTGAGGCGCTCACCCAGCAGTGTGCGTGGCCGGTGCAGCCCGGGTGTGTCGACGAGCACGAGCTGGGCGTCGGCACGGTGGACGATGCCACGGATGGCGTGCCTGGTCGTCTGCGGTCGCGGCGAGGTGATCGCGATCTTCGTTCCGACCAGGGCGTTGGTCAACGTCGACTTGCCCACGTTGGGACGGCCGACCAGGCTGGCGAAACCACTTCTGAACGGCGAAGGGCTGGTGCTCACACTGCTGATCTTTCCGCAGAGACCACCGGCCGGGACACGCGCACCATCACCAGCAAGGCACCGAGCACCAGCGCAGCGCCGCACCAGGCGAGCAGCGACAGCCGCTCGTCGAGGACCACTACGCCGAGCACCGCGGCCACCAGCGGCTCCACCAACCCCA
>JACCVZ010000163.1 GCA_013697905.1 Nocardioidaceae bacterium | reverse complement strand
CCAGCCGCGTTCATCGTCTCCGACGCCACTAGCGAGGACAAGACCGAGCCAGCGGACCACGGGAGCCCCGGCTGCCGGCTCAAACCGACCCACTACCCAGCCGGGCCGTGGCGGCCTCCTGCTCACTTGCGACGGCGGCCAGGATGGCTTTGGCGATCTCGGGCTCGACCTTCTTGCCGAAGAACGGAACCGCAACCTTGACGTCGCCGTGGATGCTCGAGACGACGAAGCCGGCGGCGTTCCTGAGCTCGATGGTCCCCTTCATCGTCACCGGCTGCCCGACGATCTTGATGAGCAGCTCGGCGGTGCGCTCGCCAGACTCGTTGGGCGCACCCCAGTCCTCCGTCTGGACAATCGTTACCGTCTCCCCGACCATCTTCTTGATCACGTCAGGCACGTCCGCCGGCATCACCCTGTCGATCGTGACGAGGGCGGTCCCGTCTCCACGCTCGTCGACGGAAACGTCGTAGTCGAGGGCGTGTACGGCCTCGCAGACCTCGGCTCGGAAGACCGGGTCGACCACGAGGGCGAAAGCGTCGGCAGGGTCGTGGGTGGGATAGTTGATCTCGGCGCGCAGGTCCATGCCGAAATCATGCCAGCCATCGGCAGAACACAGCTGGCGTCGAGTCCCTCAAAGGAGGCGCGCCTCGACCCGACGTCACCTGCTAGCGGATCCCGTGACCGGATGTGGGTAGTCGGCTGAGCGATCTTGGAACGTCAGGATCTCCGGGTTCTGTATTCGGCCGTCACGAATCTCAATGGCACGGCTGATCGTCTCGTCTTGATCCCAGGCTGCTGGGCCGTCCAGCACAGTTTCCAGGAAAGGCAGCAAGGCTTCACTGATCTCCCAGGTCGCCGAGTCCCACAAGTAGGAAGGGCTGTGGTCCACGGCGTAGTAGCGGATGTGATCTCCGACCTCGAACACGGGTGCGGCGAACGACGTCGGTCGAGCCCAGCTGAAGCCCATCCCTTCGTCGCACGACACATCCACAATCAGACTGCCGGGCTGGAACGCGTCGAGGTCCTCGGTTCGCAGATATGTCAACGGCGCGTTGGGATCCTGAAGTGTGCAGTTGACGACGATGTCGCTCTCGGCGAGGAAGGGCGCGAGAGGCACCCGGCCACGATCAGTGATCACCTTGCTGAGATACGGCGACGTCTCGTCGTGATCGAACTGGACGATGCGGACCGAGTGGATCGGGGACCCGACGGCAGCGACACCGCGGTTGGTCAGCACGCGCACGTCATGGACACCGTGGGCATTGAGAGCTGTGACCGCTCCCCGCGCAGTCGCTCCGAACCCGATGACGGAGGCGCGCAGTCGGCGACCGTAGTCACCGGTGGCACCGATGAGCCCGAGTGCGTGCACGACGGAGCAGTAGCCGGCCAGCTCGTTGTTCTTATGGAACACGTGCAGGCCGAATCCACTGTCGCTGGCCCAGTGGTTCATGGCCTCAAACGCGATCAGGGTCAGACGCCGTTCGATGGCGAGCTGAGTGATGTCATGGTCTTGCACGCAGTGGGGCCAGCCCCAGACGACCTGACCCTCGCGGAGTTCATCAAGATCACTCGGCTGTGGCTTGGGTAGCAAGACGACGTCTGCGTCCGCAACCAGTTTCTCGCGCGAGCAGACGCCTCCGATCAGCTGCTCGAGCTGGCTGTCCGAGAATCCGAATGGCTCGCCGTAGCCTCGCTCAAGGACGATCCGCTCGCGTAGATCCGCTTCGATCCGTTCGAGATGCCTGGGGTGGATGGGAAGGCGCCGTTCGCTTTCCTTGCGTGACGTGGCAAGGACACCGAGACTCAGCGGCGGCACCGTCGTTCAGCGCTTCTTCGAATGCGTCAGCTGGTCCATGCCGCTGGTGGCCGCAGTGGCCGCCTTCGCCTTCTTGTCGGTGCGCTTTTCCTTGAGTGACTTGCCGGACTTCTTCGACATGGCCTTGCGTGGCGACTTGTCGGTCATGGTGTGCTCCCTCATCAGGAGCCGAGATGGCTCCGTGCGTTCGACAGTACGCCATCGACACGCACCCGACCCGCTCGTGGACGGACCAGGGAATGGTCCAATGCCGTGGCCACTTGGCCGCGGGGGAGGAGTGCCCGGCCAGCGATAACCTGTGGGCGTGGACAGCTCAGACGAACGCCCGGAACCGAGCGTCGACGCCACGGTGGGCAGCGGTTGCGACATCCACTTCGGCGAGAGCGGGGCGCTGCTGACGTACGGCGGGTACCTCCAGCTGCCTCGACTGCTGAGCGCGCAGCGACTCGAGTCCGAGCCGCCCGCTCACGACGAGCTGCTCTTCATCACGATCCACCAGGTCTTCGAGCTGTGGTTCCAGCAGTTGCTGCATGAGGCGGAGACGGCGCGCGACGCGATGGCTGAGGTGCGGCTGTGGTGGGCGAAGCACCTGCTGCATCGGATGCACGTCATTTCGCGTGTGCTCATCCACCAGGTCGACATCCTGGAGACAATGACGCCTCAGGACTTCTTGGTGTTCCGGCAGAAGCTCTCACCGGCGAGTGGGTTTCAGTCGGTGCAGTTCCGCGAGCTCGAGTTCATCTCCGGAGCAAAGGACCCGTCGTTCGTTCGCCGGTTCCGGGGCATCACCGAAGAGGAGGCGGCGCGGCTCTCCCGCCGCCTGGCGGAGCCAACGCTTTGGGACGCCTTCATCGGAGTGCTCGCGGCGCGCGGACTCCCCAGCAGTTGCGACGAGGAGATCGCAGCGGCACTGCTGACTGTCGCCCGCGACCGCGCCCACCATGCCGATGTATGGGAGCTGGCGGAGGCGCTCATCCAACATGACGAGCTTGCGGCCGCCTGGCGGGCACGCCACGTCACGATGGTCGAGCGGATGATAGGCACCAAGACCGGGACCGGAGGATCGAGCGGAGCGGCGTACCTTCGCAGCCGGTTGCCGTTGCGCTACTACCCGCTGCTGTGGGACCTACGCTCCGAGCTCTAGCCCTGAGATGTTGTCGGAGTCCATCGGGACTAGGGTCGGAGTGGCTGCACAACGGCGTGCGGCCGCGGGCCCGCCCCGCTTGG
>JACCVZ010000122.1 GCA_013697905.1 Nocardioidaceae bacterium | reverse complement strand
GGGGACGTCACTTCCCCCTCCGACGAGCGACGCTGACCTCAGCTCCTGCTGCTCGGGCGTCGCCGCACAAGGCGGCGCCCGAGTTGCATTCATGCACTTACGATGTAAGGCTATCGGCCTGACATCCGGTCCGACACGGCGACCGGGTCCGTTAGAGTCCGCTACCGGGCCGCCAGGGCATCCCCTGACAGCGCCGCAATCTGCAAGGAAGTGACATGAAGGACGCATTGACAAGTGGGCTGACGACCGTCGCCAACTTCGTTCCCAAGCTGCTGATGTTCTTGGTCATCCTGATCATCGGCTGGCTGATCGCCAAGGCCCTGGCCAAGGCTGCGAACGCTATCCTCGAGCGCGTCGGCTTCGACCGCGCGGTCGAGCGGGGTGGGGTGAAGAAGGCACTCGAGAAGAGCCGCTACGACGCCAGCGACATCGTTGGCAAGCTGATCTACTACGCACTGTTTCTGTTCGTGCTTCAGTTGGCATTCGGCGTCTTCGGCCCGAATCCGATCAGCGACCTGCTGATGCAGGTCATCGCCTTCCTCCCGTCGGTCATCGTGGCCATCGTCATCATCGTCGTCGCAGCTGCTATCGCCAAGGCGGTCAACGAGCTCATCTCGAACACCCTGGGCGGGCTCTCCTACGGCAAGATGCTGGCCAACATCGCCAGCGCCTTCATCCTCGGCCTCGGCATCATCGCTGCCCTCAACCAGGTGGGTGTCGCCACGACCGTCACGACACCGGTGCTTGTGGCGGTACTGGCCACCATCGCCGGCATCCTCATCGTGGGAGTCGGCGGCGGGCTGATCAAACCGATGCAGACCCGTTGGGACGGCTGGCTGGCATCCGCTGAGCAGGAGAGCGGGCGGATCCGCGAGCACGTACGAAACGCGCCGAGCCCCAAGGAGCAGGCACAGCAGGCGAGTCAGCAGCTGTCGAGTGACGGCTCCGGTGGCACCCAGGGAAGCACCCAGGGCGCCAGCGCTCCGGCAGACGGTCCGCGCGCGAGCCAGTACTGACCGAGTCGTCTTGGCACCGTCTCCAAGAATATGGAGGCGGTACCACCGTGTGGCGGGTCGCGGCCCGATCGATGCCCCGAGATACGGTGTCCTAGACACCAGACCTCGGCGCAGCGCGAGGCGGCGCTAGGAGGCGGTCGCGTGGCAGACGAGACCATCGACGCGGATGCAGACGTGGTGGCCGGCGACGAAGCTCCGTCGGCCCGCGTGCCGCTCGACCGCGAGCGCATCATCAAGGCGGCCATCGAGCACATCGACAAAGCGGGCCTCGCCACCCTCACCATGCGCCGGCTCGGTGCCTCCTTGGGTGTCGAGGCCATGTCGCTGTACCGCTATGTGCCTGGCCGGGAGGATCTGCTCGACGCCGTCGTTGACCACATCATCAACGAGATGTACAACGACGACGACGTCATCGACAGCCCGCAGGACGGCTGGCAGGACTTCCTCCAACGACTTGCTCACGGCGTCCGCCGGGTCGCACTCGCCCATCCCCCCGCCTTTCCTCTCGTCGCGTCGCGACCGCCGGAGGCCCCCTGGCTCCGGCCGCCGCTGCGCAACCTGCACTGGGTTGAGTCGTTCTTGGCAGGGCTGGTGGACGAAGGCTTCTCCAACGACGCGGCAGTGGCCGCCTACCGGGGTTTCACCAGCTTCCTGCTGGGCCACCTGCTTCTGGAGGTGTCGACGCACGGCGCCGACGTCGGCCCGTTGGACGTCATCGATGACGGGAGCAAGGAGCCGATCAGCTTGGGCAGATATCCGCATGTGTCCGAGATGAAAGGCGCGCTGTCCGAGGACCATGCCGCCGCCGAGTTCGAGGAGTCGCTGGAGAACCTGCTGGACCGGCTGGCCCTGCTCAAAGTCGAAGACTCGCGCTGACCCCTGCGGGACGGTCGGGGTGGCAGGGTGGCCGCACAATCAGCGAGTGCCGCCGATGGCGCGCAGGAAGCCGCGCGGGGCACGGACGTTGAGGTAGCGCCGGCTCGGGTCGCTGCCGAACTCGACGGTCACACACGCGCCCTGATGACTTCGGTTGAACCACTGCGTCAGCGTGCCGTGACAGCTTCCGGAGCAGTCGAACGACCTCGTCGGCAGTTTCAAACCCACTGAGAGCCGGCGCGCGAACGGCCGGTCCTTGGCGCCGTACACGTCGATGCCCCTTAACGGTGAATGGAACGTGACCACATGTCCGGGGTTCACCTGGTTGAGGAACCGCTTGAGTGCACGGGTCTCGGGCTCCGAGCTGGGTCGCGGGCCAGAGTCGTAGTAGCCGGTGACCCGCGTCCAGCGGGCCGGGAAGTTGCGGTTGAGGTCGACGCCGCGAGCGTTGTGACGCACGTTGCGGAGAAACCCATCGGGGTTGTCGCGCGGGATGACCCAGAGGTGGGCCCCGGTGATGGGGCTGCCGTTGATGAGCCGACTGATCAAGACCGAGCCGTCCTGCTCATTCCCGTGCATCGATCCGAGCGCGACCACGGTGCTGCCGGCACCTCGCACCCCGAGCTCGTACGCCCGGATGGGGCGTCCGCGAACGGAGTGGCCGATGATCCGGATCGACACGACGGCCGGGAGCGCAGGCGCTGCCGCACTGGAGGGTACGCCGGTTGGCCCGCCGGTCACGCTCGCGGGGGCGTCGGCGACGGTGATGGCTGCGATGAGGACCGCAGTGACCGCGGCGATACCGAGACGGGTGTGCAGCATGGTCAGCGACTCCCTTCGCGCGCAGAGCAGTCTGCCAGATGGTCGTTGACCAGTCCGGCTGCTTGCATCAACGCGTATGCGGTGGTGGGCCCGACGAAACGGAACCCGAGGCGTTTGAGCTCCGTGGCCATCGCATGAGACTCCGGCGTCTGAGTCGGCACCTCGGCGACGGTGGCAGGCGCCCGCCGGTTGGACGGCTGATGCCTCCAGACGAGCGCAGCCAGCCCATCGTCGAGACCGGCCGCGACTCGGGCGTTGGCGAGGGCCGCATCGATCTTGGCCACGTTGCGGACGATGCCGGCGTCGTTGAGCAGCCGGGTCCGGTCCTTTCCGGTGAATCGCGCGACCGCCTCGATCTCGAAGCCGGCAAACGCTGCACGGAAGTGCTCGCGCTTGCGCAAGATCGTCAGCCACGACAACCCGGACTGAAACGCCTCCAAGGTGAGCCGTTCGAAGAGCCCGCAGTCGTCACGGATCGGCCGTCCCCACTCATTGTCGTGGTAGCCGAGGTAGTCCTCGGTCGACACCCCCCACGGGCAGCGCAGCTGGCCGTCCGGTCCGGCGACGGGTCCAGAGTTCACCTGCTACCCGTGGGCTCGGTGCCGTTGGGATCCGTCGTCGCAGTGTCCCCGGCCGTCGTCGGAGGCGCGGTGTCCTTGTCGGCGTACGCCGCGTGGCTCGGCTGGTGCTGACTAAGCCCGCTCGAGTCCGGCGGCCGGTCCTCGTCATCATCAGCGAGCGCGTCGCCCATGACGTTGGCGTCGGCGTCGGCGTACCCGGCGTCACTGGGTTCACCAGCCGGTTGCCCGGGGTTGATCCTGTCCTCGGGGTGGCTGATCGCGAGCAGCTCGGCCTCCATCCGCGCGACGAAGGCGTCGACCTCGTCCATCCGATAGCCGCGCACCGCGGTCGTGAACCGCACCGCGCGCACGTCGGCGGCGGTGAGTCGGCGACCCCGCTCCAACGCCATATCAGGCCGATCCTCGTAGACATCGGCCATCGCGTCACCGCGGCCGGCGGCGATCAGCGCAGCAGCCCCGATCACGACCACGAGCACAACCACCCAGAACCAGATCACGGAGCCGATCGTGCCACGCTGGAGGCGTCTCAGGTGTCGTTGGGGTGAGGAGTTCCAGTGTCGCTGGTGTTAGGTAGCCGCACGTTCGCCGAGCACGACCACGCCGTGATGGCGATCATCAACCGCACCCCGGATTCCTTCTACGACGCCGGGGCCACGTTCGACGAAGCCGCGGCGTTGGAGCGGGTGGACCAGGTCGTCGCCGAAGGCGCAGACCTGGTCGACATCGGCGGCGTGAAGGCCGGGTACGGCGACCACGTGGACGTCGAGGAAGAGCTGCGCCGCACGGCCCGGCTGGTCGAGCAGGTGCGCGCGGCGTACCCCGACCTCGTCATCAGCGCGGACACCTGGCGCGCCGAGGTCGCCAGCGAGCTGTGTCAGCGCGGTGCCGACCTGATCAACGACACCTGGGCCGGCGCCGACCCTGCCCTGGTGGAGGTCGCAGCGGAGTTCGGCGTCGGACTCGTCTGCAGCCACAGTGGCGGGCTCGGGCCGCGGATCGACCCTCATCGCGTGCACTACGACGACGTGGTGGCGGACGTAGTGACCACGGTCACCGCCTCCGCCGAACGCGCGGTGGCTGCCGGCGTACGCCGAGACAAGATCCTGATCGACCCGACGCACGACTTCGGCAAGAACACTTACCATTCCCTCGAGCTCACGCGTCGGCTGGACGAGCTCACGGCGACCGGATGGCCGGTGCTCGTCTCGGTGTCGAACAAGGACTTCATCGGGGAGACCCTCGGTCTGCCGGCCGAGCAGCGACTACCCGGGACGCTCGCGGCGACGGCGATCTCGGCCTGGAACGGGGCGCGCGTCTTCCGCACCCATCAGGTGCCCGAGACCCGCCAGGTGGTGGCCATGGTGGCGTCGATCGCCGGTCACCGACCACCAGCTCGAGCCCTCCGCGGCCTCGCCTAACTCGTTGAACCGCCACAAACTTGGCGTTGACCCGTCACAAACTTGGCGTTGACCCGCCACAAACCTTGGCGTTGACCCGCACAAATATCCGTTGACCGCCCCACACATGCGCGTTGAGCCGTCACAAAAGCCGCTTGTGGACCGGAACAGCTGCGCCGTCGCGGTCGTTCGCCAGTCGACGCGACACACCTGACGGTCAACGCAGCATCTGTGATGGGTCAAAAACGGAAGTTTGTGGCGGGTCAACGCAGCATGTGTGACGGGTCAACGGTTATTCGGCGCGGTGGGGCTCGACGCCGAGGGAGCCGCGCTCGGGCCAGCTGCGCTCTCGCTCGATCCGCGCTGCCACCATGATCGACACCGCCTCGTCGACATCGTCGGTGATGGTGAACAGGTCGAGGTCCTTGTCGCTGACCTTGCCACCCGACAGCACGACGTCGCGGATCCAGTCCATTAGGCCACCCCAGTACGACGTGCCCAGCAGCACGATCGGGAACGAGGTCACCTTCTGCGTCTGCACCAACGTGATCGCCTCGAAGATCTCGTCGAACGTGCCGAATCCACCCGGCATCGTCACGAAACCCTGGGCGTACTTGACGAACATCGTCTTGCGGGCGAAGAAATAACGGAAGTTGATGCCGATGTCGACCCACTCGTTGAGGCCAGACTCGAACGGCAGCTCGATGCCCAGACCAACCGACACACCGCCGGCCTCGCAGGCTCCCTTGTTCGCTGCTTCCATCGCACCCGGGCCCCCGCCGGTGATCACCGCGAAACCTGCTCCTGCCAGCGCGCGGCCCAGCTCGACGCCTTGCTGGTAGTCAGGCTGCTCGGGCTTGCTGCGGGCCGACCCGAAGACCGAGATCGCCGGCCCGAGCTCGGCCAGCGCACCGAAGCCCTCCACAAACTCGGCCTGGATGCGCAGCACCCGCCAAGGGTCGGTGTGCACCCAGTCGGTTCGGCCGCGCGAGTCCAGCAACCGCTGGTCCGTGGTCGAACCCTCCACCTGTTTGCGGCGCATGATCACCGGGCCTTGCCGACGCTCGTGCTCGTGGCGCTCGCCGTCGCTCTCATCCATGCCGACCAACCTAACGGGAGGACGACGGCCCGAGCGAAGGTGGCAACGCAACCGGGCAGTGTCAGGACAGCCAGGACGTCATAACCTCGAGGCACGAGTGCAGCTGCGCGAGTGGCACATTCTCTGCCTTAGTGTGGGCGAGCTCGGGGTTCCCCGGACCGAAGTTCACCGCAGGTACGCCGAGCGCGCTGAAGTGTGCCACGTCGGTCCAGCCGAACTTGGGGTTCGCCGTACCTCCGACTGCTTGCAGGAAGGCAGCAGCCGCCGGGCGATCCAACCCGGGGAGCGCGCCTGGAGCGCTGTCCATCACTGTGACGGCGAACCCGTCGAACACCTCACGCATGTGCGCCTCCGCCTGGGCCTCGTCTCGGTCCGGCGCGAACCGGTGGTTGATGCTTACCGTGCAGGTGTCGGGTATGACGTTGCCGGCGACACCACCGCTGACATAGACCGCGTTCAGCCCCTCGTGGAAGGTCAGGCCGTCGATCACAGGAAGGCGCGGCTCGTAGCGTGCTAGTCGCTCCAAGATCTCCGCGGCGCCGTGGATGGCGTTGACGCCGTTCCATGACCGGGCACTGTGCGCACGCAGCCCGGTCGTGGTCACGTCCACCCGCATCGTCCCCTGACAGCCAGCCTCGACCTGGGCGTTGGACGGCTCCATCAGGATCGCGAAGTCAGCCACCAGTAGCTCCGGACGGACCGCCGAGATGAGCCTCAACCCATTGCGGTCCGCCTCCACCTCTTCCGCCTCGTAGAAGACGTACGTGACGTCCCGGTTGGGCTCGGGTGCCGAGGCGAGGAGCAGGGCGACCGCGACACCGCCCTTCATGTCGCACGCCCCGAGTCCGTGCAGCAGCTCTTGGTCCTTGCGCGCCGGCAGGTTGTGGTTGAGCGGGACCGTGTCGACGTGTCCGGCGATGACCACCCGTTCGTCGCGCCCCAGCGACGTCCGAGCCACCAAAGAGTGATGATGTCGCCATAGCTCCAGCCACGGAACCGGAGTCAATGCCTCCTCGATCGCGTCAGTGATGGCCTGCTCGTCACCGCTGACGGATTCGATGTCCACCAGGGCAGCGGTGAGGTCAACGATGTCCGAGGTCAGGTCGAGAGCGGTCATGCGCGCCATTGTGTCGAAGGAGCTCAGCGACCGTGGCGTGGGTCAGCGGTATGCCGACGCGACCACATACGTCACGAGCCGACAGGCTGTCAGCGCAGTCGGTAGTTTTGGACCCGTGACAGCGACAACCGCCACCTCCGCCTGGGGCTTCGGCCTGGCCACCGTCGACCCCGCCGGTGGTGTGCTCGACGTGTGGTTCCCGCAGCCCGCCCTCGGTCCGGCGCCCAATGACTACCACGCGCCCCCCGAGGTGTGTGCCCTCGAGGGCAGGGACCACGTGCGCGAGGTCGACCGGACCGTCGTGCACGTCGTCATCGACGACCTGTCGACGCCGCCGAAGGACACGGCCGACGTCTGGCTGAGGCTGCACCTTCTCAGCACCCGCCTCGTCCGGCCGAACGGGCAGAACCTTGACGGCGTCTTCGGCCTGCTCACCAACGTCGTCTGGACCACCCTCGGCCCGTGCCCGGTGGAGGGTTTCGAGTCGGTGCGCATGCGCGCCCACGAGCAGGGCACGGCGATCGGCGTGTACGGCGTCGACAAGTTCCCTCGCCTGACCGACTACGTGATCCCGACAGGCGTCCGCATCGCCGACGCCAACCGCGTCCGCCTCGGCGCCCATCTGGCTGCCGGCACCACCGTCATGCACGAGGGCTTCGTGAACTTCAACGCCGGGACCCTCGGCGCGTCGATGGTCGAAGGCCGTATCACCGCCGGGGTCGTCGTCGGGGACGGTTCCGACATCGGAGGCGGCTCGTCGATCATGGGGACCCTGTCGGGTGGCGGGACCGAAGTCGTCTCGATCGGCGAACGCTGCCTGCTCGGCGCCAACGCCGGTGTCGGCATCTCACTCGGCGACGACTGCGTGGTGGCGGCCGGTTGCTACATCACCGCGGGCACCAAGGTCACGCTGCCCGATGGCGCGATCGTCAAGGCACGCGAGCTGTCCGGCGAGCCAGGCGTGCAGTACTGGGTGAACAGCATCACCGGCCGTGTCGAGGCGACGCCGCGAAAGGGGCCAGGGATCGAGCTCAACACCGCGTTGCATGCTCATGACTAGGACTGGACTCAAGGTCGTCGCCGCTCTAGCGACGGTTGCGCTGGCCGGCGGCGCCACGTGGTACGCCGTCTCGACCGGCGTCGGCCCGCTACCCGGCCCCGACCACTGCACCGCCACCGTCGGCGGCTACACGGTCGCCATGACGACCGAACAGGCGGAGAACGCCTCGATCATCGCTGCCGTCGCCGAGCGACGGGCCCTTCCAGCGCGGGCCATCTCGATCGCCATTGCGACGGCGTACCAGGAGTCGGAGCTCGTCAACCTCGATCGTGGCGACCGCGACTCCCTCGGGTTGTTCCAGCAGCGCCCCAGCCAGGGTTGGGGCACCCCGCGCCAGATCATGGACCCCTACTACGCGACCAACGCTTTCTACGACGCCCTCGTCAAGGTCGACGGCTACCAGGAGATGGCCATCACCGCGGCGGCGCAGGAGGTGCAACGATCGGCGTTCCCCGACGCGTACGCCGACCACGAGCAGGACGGCCGGACGATCGCCAGCGCGATGTCGGGCTACAGCGACGCCGCGTTCAGCTGTGTGACCGCGGCCCCTGACATCGCCGCCCAGGAAATCGGAGCCGACGGGCTCACAAGCCGAGCCGAAAAGGTTCGCCAAGGCCTCGCCACGTCGTTCGGAGAGCTGCCCCTGGGCGGTTTCGAGGCCGGCGGTGTCGCCTCCGGCCACATGGCGGGATCGGCGCACTACGAGGGGCGTGCGATCGACGCCTTCTTCCGCCCTATCAGCGAGCAGAACACCCGCAGGGGTTGGGTGCTCGCACACTTCCTGGTCGCGAACGCCGAGCGCCTGGACATTGCGCACGTGATCTTCGACGACCGGATCTGGACGGCAGGCTCACACTCCAGCGAAGGATGGCGGGGCTTCGACCCCCCTGGCCTCAGCGCTGACACCGCCGCGGCGACGCGGCGGATCCTCGAGCACCGTGACCACGTCCACGTCGACGTCTTCTGACCTCGAGCTGTCAGCCGCCGGGGCGCCTGGCGACCTCAGCAGCTGACGACTGGGCTATTCGAGGCGGCGTACGGCGGCACCGACCCTCTCGTCGGTCGCCGTGAGCGCGACCCGGACGTGGCGCGCGCCCGCCGGGCCGTAGAAGTCCCCGGGCGCGACGAGGATCCCCCGCTCCGCGAGCCAACCGACCGTCTCCATGCACGGTGCTCCCCGGGTGGCCCACAAGTAGAGCGACGCCTCGGAGTGCTCGACCCGAAAGCCGGCGTGCTCGAGGGCCGAACGCAACAACTCTCGGCGCCTCAGGTAGCGCTGCCGCTGCGGCTCGATGTGGCCGTCGTCGCCGAGCGCCGCTGTCATCGCCGCCTGCACCGGCGCGGGCACCATCAGCCCGCTGTGCCGGCGCACCTCCCGCAGCGAACTCACCAGCACGGGATCGCCCGCGACGAATGCGGCGCGATAGCCGGCGAGGTTGGACCGCTTCGACAGCGAGTGCACCGCAAGAATCGAGTCGAGCGATCCACCGTTGACCTGGGGGTCGAGGACCGACACCGGCTCGACGTCCCAGCCGCACTCGATGTAGCACTCGTCGGAAGCGACCACGGCACCGCGCTCACGCGCCCACGCGACGACCTTCTTCAGGTGCTCGACCGGCAGCACGCGACCCGTGGGGTTGGCGGGCGAGTTGAGCCAGACGAGCGGTACGTCGGCCGGGCCGACCGACGATGTCGCATCACTCGCCACGCACTGCGCCCCGGCGAGCAGCGCCCCCACGGCGTAGGTCGGGTAGGCGATCTCCGGGATCAGGACGGTTTGGCCCTGCCGCACGCCGAGCTGCGACGGCAACGACGCCACCAACTCTTTCGACCCGATGGTCGGAAGCACGCAGTCCTCGGTTAGGTCGACAGAACTGCAGCGACGCCTCAGGTAACCGATGACCGCCGCACGCAGCGCCGGCGTACCCCAGACAGTGGGATAGCCCGGCGCGTCCGCGGCCCCGCGAAGTGCCTCCTGCACAGACCGCGGCGTCGGGTCGACCGGGGTGCCGACGGACAGGTCGACGAGACCGTCCGCGTGGGCAGACGCCCGCTCTTTGCACGGCACTAGGCGGTCCCACGGGAAGTCAGGCAGCTTCGGCACCGGGCTGGCTGCAACGGACGGCGCCGTCAGCCCGGGGGCACGCGGCGCAGGCGTCAGGGCGGGTGTCACCGAGTCCCAGCGCCGCGCGTCACTAGCCCTCTTGCTCCTGCGGCGGCAGTGCAGCGATGAGGGGGTGGTCCTTGTCGATGACGCCGAGCTTGGCGGCGCCGCCGGGTGAACCGAGGTCGTCGAAGAAGTCGACGTTGGCCGCGTAGTAGTCCTTCCACTGGTCCGGCGTGTCGTCCTCGTAAAAGATGGCCTCTACCGGGCAGACCGGTTCGCAGGCGCCGCAGTCCACACACTCGTCGGGGTGGATGTAGAGCATGCGCTTGCCCTCGTAGATGCAGTCCACGGGGCACTCGTCCACACATGCGCGGTCCTTGAGATCCACACACGGTTGCGCGATGACGTACGTCACCTTGGGCCTCCTCGATCAGGGGTACTGCCACGTGCAGCCGGTCCCGGCCACCGTGACAGGTTCTAGTATCTACGGTCGTCCACCCATACTGAAACCAGGTCCACCTGACGGGAGAGCCTGTGCCGTTGCGCCGTGAGCACCTCGGTCAGCGCGTCGTCGTACGCCGTGTGCTGCCCGGCGAGCTCGGGCGGAGCGGCGGTCCGGCGATGACCGACGTCCTCGGCACGCTGGTGACCTTCGACGACAACTCGATCGCGGTGCAACGCGAAGATGGCGAGCGGACCGTCATCAGCCACGCCGACATCGTCGCGGGCAAGCCGGTGCCGCCACGGCCGGTTGCCCGGATGCGTATCACTTCCGAGGAGCTGCAGCGGATCGCCGCAGCCGGCTGGGTGGCTCCGCACCAACGATCGCTCGGTGACTGGCTGCTCCGGGCGACGGCGGGCTTCACCGGCCGCGCCAACTCCGCGCTGCCGGTCGGAGACCCGCACATGCCGCTCGATGACGCGCTCGCAGAGGTCGAAGCGTTCTACGCCGCACAGCGGCTTCCTGCCCTGGTCCAGGTGGTCGAGGGCTCACCACGCTGGGACGAGCTGCACGGCCGAGGATGGGTGGACGCCCGGCCGGGGGCGGCGAGCGCTCCCGTCCAGGTGGCGTCCGTCGCCCGGGCCCGCCGCGCGGTGGCCTCGCCTCTACGCGCAGACGCCGTCGAGATCCGGGCCACACCCGACGACGAGTGGACGAGGGTCTACGCCCGCACGATCGGACTCGACGGCGACGTGGTGCGCGCCGTGTTGACCAGCGGAGACGAGGTGGGCTTCGCGCGGCTGGGCTCCCCCGTGGTCGCGGTCGGGAGGGCCGTGGTGACGGGTGACTGGCTCGGCCTGTACGCCGTCGAGGTGCTGCCCGCGAACCGTCGCTCGGGTCTCGGCACCGCGATCGTGTCCGCCCTGCTGGCGTGGGGAGCCCAGCGTGGCACCCTGTCGGCGTACCTGCAGACGCTTGACGACAACGTCGCTGCGCTGGCCATGTACGGGCGCTTCGGCTTCGAGACCCACCACACCTACCGCTACCTGCGGCCAGGCGACGGCTGGGTGTCTGCGCGTCAGCGGCAGACGATGGGCGCGAGTGGCGAGTAGCGAGTGTGGGTACGCTCCGTGCGGCCGCCGCCGGCTCCGCGCTTCAACGTCCGCGTGACGTCGATGTCGAACCCCGCCGAGCCCGGCCGGGGCGAGCAGTCCTGCGACTCGTCGACCAGCACCTGTGGGGTGACCACCTTGTAGCGCCTTGATGACGACACGTCGACGGTCAGGTACGGCGTGCTCCACAGCTCCACGTGCAACGTGCCGGTGCGGTTGCGCAGCGAGTCGACGTACGCCCGGACGTAGACCCCGAACGGCCCGTCGTTGCGCAGCACCAGCGCCTCCCCCCGCTGGGTGACGACGGCATCGATGCCGGCGGTGAACTGCCCGGAGTAGAACGGGCTGGATGTGCGTTCGACCACCGTCATGCCGCCTCGGAACGCGGCGTCGTACGTCGCCGACGCGAGCAGCGAGGCAGCGCGAGGATGTCGCCTCCAGTCCACCTGCCTGCCGAACTCCAAGGTGCCGCCGGGGAGCAGCGTGACGCCGTTGAGCTGCCGCGCCACGATAGTGGGGTCGCCCGCACTGGCACCCTCGGTATACGTGACAGCCTTTGCTGCCACCACGCTCCGGATGCCCAACGTCCGCAGCTGCTGGGTCGAGACCGCCGGTTTGTCGACCCTCGTCCTCACTGTGGCCGTCCGTTGGTCTCCCGACCTGTCGAACGCGCGCCGTACGGCCGCGGCCCAGTCCTCGGCCATGACGCTCACACCGGTCCGGCTCGCACGGATGGTGGGCCTGTTATCGCGGAAGACGATCTTGGCGTTGACCGGCCGGTCGGGCAGCTTCGCGAGAATCCGCTTCGAGCGCGACATCAGCGCGCCCGGATCCAGATCGAGCTCGAGCCCTCCGCCGCTGGCGTCGGCTCGAAGCGCAGGACCGAAGACCGAGACTGGCACGGTCGCCGTCACCGACGTGTCGATCCGAACCCTGACCGGGCCGGAGAGCGCCCGGCGGGCCTGCTTGTTGACGAGCCGAGTCGCTTCGGTCGACGAGATGGTGGCCTCGACGACCTCGACCGGCAGGATCACCACCCGGTCTCGAGACAGCAGCGCCGCGCGGAGCCGCGATGCCGCTGCGTCGAAGTCAAGGGCGCGACCAACCTCGGCGTACCGCACCTGTGGCCGGCCACCAGGAAATGTCACCCTGGCGTCAACCGGCGCACTCCTGACCCGACGCTCGATGCGCTCCAGCGCGGCCTTCATCTCGCCTGCGTCGACCACCACGACCGGGGCGACGTCACCGCCACCGTTGACGACCTGCAGCAGGTGGCGAGGGTCCCAGGGTCCGCCGCCCAGGGCCTCGTCGATGGTCGCGTCGATGTCGAGGGTGAGTCCTGACTCCTGCGGGTCGAGCTCGAACTCCCTGCCGGCCACAGTCGCCTCGACCGGACGCCCGATGCGTGGCACCAGCTCGGACTGCAGCACCGTGCGCGCCGCACCGGCCCGCATCCCGCCGACGTCGACACCGGCGACGTGCGTCCCGGACGGCAGTCGGTCCCCCGCGAGCAGATGTCCCACGGCGTACAGCGACGCCACCAGAACCAAGAAGCCCAGCAGGAAGACGACCGCGAACCGCAGGTCATGCGTCTTGGGCAGGTGGTCGACGTACACCTTGCGACGAGGCCACAACCTCACCGTCGCCAGCTCCCCCAGCCGGCCGTCCCGACGACGACGACGACCCCTAACAGCAGAAAGCCGTTGCCGTACCTGTCGTTGATGATGAGAAGGTCACCCCCCGGTCCGCCCGGGACCAGGTAGGCGATGCCGACGACCCAGCCGGTCGCAGCGGCATAACCTGCACTCCGCGCCCATGCCTTGGCGAGCCAGACACCGGCCCCCGACCCGGCGATCCCGAGGGCCAGTCCCCACGGGACCGCGACCGGCCCCGGACGCCACGCCGCGCGCGACACCCAGCAGGCGAGCAGAGCGACCACCACACCGGCGACACCGGCGCCGAGACACACAAGGAGCCGGCCGGCACCGCCGACGCTGCTCGACCGCGATGCCGTGCTCACGCGGACGTTGCGGACCGGTGTCGCGGTCGGCACGAGATCACATCAGCCCGGCGAACAGGTCGGTCTCCCGACCGCCCTCGGGGTGCGCCGCCGATTGTCCTTTGACAATTCGGTAGAACTCCGTGGACCACACTTGGTTGCCGATGTTGTTGGACAGGGCGAAGAACGGGCCATCGAGGGTGATCTGGGTGGCGTGGGCCGCCATCGCGGCCAGCTTAGCTTCGACGTAGTCGGCGCCGTCGATCTCTGCAGTGATCAACTCGTCCGGTGTCACGAAGGGGGGCAGCGTCCCGTCGGGGTCCATCCCCTCGAACGTCGTCGTGTCGCCGGTAGCGCGCAGCTGGCGTAGTCCGTCACGCATACGCTCCTCCGACATGGAGTTCCAGTAGATCTTCGCGATCTCCCACGGCTCTCCGAGGTCATGTCGGTACGACGGTGCCGCGGCCAGCGCTGCTGCGTACATGGCGACGCGGTGCGCCTGGACGTGGTCGGGGTGCCCATAGCCGCCCCTCTCGTCGTACGTGAGCAGCACCTGGGGTCGCACCTCGCGAATGATGCTGACCAGCTCGTTGCTGGCCTCGGTGAGGTCGGCCCGCCAGAACGTGTCGTCGCGCATGGTCGCGGGCGCAATCGCGAAACCGCGTTCGTCTGAGGCCATGCCGGTGTCTCGCCAGCGGCCGGCGCCGCCGAGGAACCGGTGGTCGGTGACGCCCAACTCCTTCATGGCCGCCTCGAGCTCCCCGATGCGATGCTGGCCGAGGCCGTCGTCCTGGTCGGAGGCGAGGTGCGCCAACGAGTCGACGAGCACCTCGCCCTCCTCGCCGAGCGTGCACGTCACGAGCGTGACGTGAGCACCTTCGGCGACGTACCTCGCCATCGTGACGCCGTTGCCGATCGTCTCGTCGTCGGGGTGCGCGTGCACGAGCAGCAGGCGTCGATCGGACGCGGGGGCAGTCATGGGCGACAGGATACGTGGCGCCGCCGCTGCCGCTTGTGCGAGTCGCTGAAGGCACGGTCACGTCGTACGCCGGACCACTTCAGCCATAACTGAAGCCGCGGTCAGGGGAAGCGGCTCAGGTGAGGCGGCTCAGGTGAGCAACCTGCGGATCGCCGGGAGCCGGGTTCGGAGCGCGTCCAACGCGGCGGTCGTCCGCGCCGGCTCCCCGACCGTCGCAAGGTTCAGCATTCCCTCGTCTCCGGCAGCCTGTCCGGCAGCGATCAGCACCACGGACCGCTCGATCCGCGGTACGACGCCATCGAGGATGTCGACGGGCCGGACGCCGTCGCCATACGCCGACGCCATCACCGCGAGCCGCATCGCGCAGACCTCCGCAGGCAGCGCGCGGTGCAGTGGCACCCAGTTCCACGCCGCGAACGCTAGGTCATCGAGCGGGGTGCCGGGACCGGCCATGTCCCAGTCGAACACCCCGACCAGCCGCTCCCCGGTCGCCGACGAGCTCAGGGCCACGTTGTAGGGCGCGAAGTCGTGGTGACAGATCACTTCGCCGTCGGCAAGCGGTCGGTGGACAGAGCGCCATGGTCCCGGATGCCGGAAGTCGCGCACGACCAGGTGGTAGTCCCGCAGCCACGCCATCGCGGCACCCAGCAGGGCATCGCTGGCCGCATCGGTGTCGACGTCGACCTGATGCCCCGGCAGGTACGACAGCACCTCACGGCCGCGCGCGTCTACGCCGAGAACGGTCGGGACCTCTGCAACCCCCGACGCAACCAGGTGGTCGAGCAGGGCGTGCACCGCTGGGGTCCAGGGACCCGTCGCCCGGCGTACCGTCGCGCCGATCTGGACCGCGCCGCCGACGTTGCCGCCCGGGAGCCGATGACCGTCGAGCAGCAGGTCGCGCAGCTCGGACAGGAATGGCCGGTCCGACGGGAGCCAGTCGACGTCGTCGAGGTCCTCCGGGCCGAGCCAGCGCACCGCGTCGTGCTCGTGCGGTACCGGTTCGCCTGCGACGAGGCCGACGACGTGGGCAGTCAGCTCGTAGCCCGGCTTGATCGCCGTACGCCCGGCCAGCGCGAATGCGTACGACACGTCGCAGCCGAGCTCCTCCTGCACCTCGCGTCGCACGGCGTCGACGACCGACTCCCCGGGGTCGACCTTGCCACCAGGCAGCTCCCAGCCACCGGCCACATCGGCAGGATGCGTACGCCGCGCGGCGAGCACCCGACCCCTGCTCACGATCGCGGCAGCCGTCACCTCGATGCTCTGGTCCGCCACGACGGGCAGCCTCGCACACAAGAGACCGGCAGACGGCCGGCCTGGCAGGCTGTCTCGCGTCCCGTGCTCGACCGAGCACGTCGGCACCGGTCGGGAACTCGCCGCCGCGAGCGGACATAGACCAGGTGTGAAGCCACTCGAGGGGACGTTCATGGCCCAGCCCATATCTGCGGAGCCTGACCCTCTGCTCGTGTCGCAGCTCAACGGGGGTAGCGGCGAAGCGCTGACCGCTCTCTTCGACCGGTACGCCGACGCCGTCTACAACTACTGCTTCCGTCGGACCGCGTCATGGCACGTCGCAGAGGACGCCACCGCCACGGTGTTCCTCGAGGCGTGGCGCGGCCGCGAGCGGATCGCGACCTACGACGAGTCGGCACTGCCCTGGCTCTACGGCATCGCCAACAACGTGTGCCGCAACCTGAGTAGGTCCGCTCGGCGGCACCTGCACGCGGTGGGTCGGCTGCCCTCGGAGGGGGCGGCAGACGACCACGCCGACGGTGTCGCCGACCGGCTCGACAGCGAGCGCCAGATGGCGGCCGTCCTCGCGGCTGTACGCCGGTTGCCGCGTCGCGAGCAGGAGGTGCTCGCGTTGGTCGTCTGGACCGGCCTCAGCTACGAGCAGACCGCTGCAGCGCTGGAGATCCCGGTAGGCACGGTGCGGTCCCGGCTGTCTCGGGGAAGGGGACGCCTGTCCTCTGCCCTCAGCCGGGACTCCACGTCCACCACAACCAGCTCACGAACCGGGGACGGCCATGCCTGACACGCCCGAACTCACCCCACCACCCGACGAGCCGCTGCTGGACGCTACCCGGGCAGAGATCCGCCAACGTCTCAGTGCTGCCACGCAGACAGAGGAGCAACGGCCCGGAAACCGCTGGCTGGTGCCAGGCCTGGCCGCCGCGGCGGTGCTGACCGTGGTCGCCGGCGCGTTCGCCGTGGCGTCGACCAACGACGACGGCGCCGGGGGGGAGGGCAGCTCCTTGCAACCCGCAGGGTCGGAGACCACGCAGCCGTCGACGACGGTGCCGGGAGAATTAGCCACGACAGAGCCGAAGCCATCGGGCTCGGCGATCCCGACGTCAGGCGCCGTGCCGGCCACCACGCCGACCGTGGTGTCACCGCCGCAGAAAACGGTTGCCCCCACCACGGTCACGGCAGTTGTGCCTCCCCAGGTGTCCCATGCGACGAGCTGCGCCGACGAGGTCTCCGACTTCGCCAAGGTCCAGGAGCCGGCTCTCCAGGGCGCGACCGTGACCGCTGAGCGCGACTCGGCTGCAGGTACCACCTACCTGTACGAGACGAAGTCCGCCTGGGTCGTCTGCGACGACTCGACGGCCGTACTGGGT
>JACCVZ010000118.1 GCA_013697905.1 Nocardioidaceae bacterium | reverse complement strand
GCCTCGAGGTGGCACAGAAGTTCGCCGCACCGACACCGAAGAGCGCCGGACTCACGCTGTTGGTGCTGTTCAGCATCGGCGTGGTGGCTGTCCTGGTTGACTTCTTTGCGGTCGGCGTCCACCGGGTTCCCCTAACCGGGCTGCCGCTGCTGACCTTGTACACCGTGCCGGTAACGGCGTTGCCCGACGGCGTTCCGATCTACGGGTTCCTGCCGGGTGCGGCGGCATTCATCGCCTTGATGCTCGCCGACGAGCGTGACCGGCTGAGCCATTGGGGGCGGTTGGTGTCGCGCTCGTCGAACGACAGCAGTCATCTGACGATGGACACCTCGGGCCTGGTCTCCAATGGGCGCAGGGTCGCGGTGATCGCGGTGGCATCGGCGGTGATCCTCCCTGTCTTCATCCCCGCCTTCTTGAGCGCCTGGTTCGACAATGGCCGCGGCGTGGGCGACGGACCGGGGCTGGGCCCCAACCTCAGTTTCGGGGACCCGATGGTGAGCCTGGCGCAGAGTCTGCGGCGCCCCGTCAAGGAAGACGTGCTGAAGGTGTCGGGCCCGGTGTCGCCGGAGTACTTGCGGCTCGTGGTGCTCGACCAGCCGGGTCCCGACAACTGGAGCGCCTCTGCGCTCGACCTCGACAACACGTTGCCCCTGGGCCAGGTGCTGCCGCGGCCGGGGGGCGTCGGCGACGAGGTGCAGACCACTGTCCGCCAGTTCGACATCGCGACCACCGAAGAGTTCCCCACCGACTCGGCCTGGCTGCCGGTGCCGTACGCGCTGCGCACCGTCTCGATCGACGGCGACTGGGCCTATGTGCCGCGCGACCAGACGGTGTCGGCCACCAGCCTGACCTCGGCCAGCACGCTTGGCGAGTACTCCGTCAGCTATTCGGAGCTGAAGTTCACCGAGGAGCAGCTGCGTGCCGCCGGTCCGGCTCCGGCCGACATCCAGCGTGAGTTCGGGCAGGTCCCGGACGGTGTGCCCGCGTCGGTCGTGAACCTCGCGCGCGCCCTCACCAGCGGCGCACAGAACTCGTACGAGGAAGCGGCGTTGCTGCAGACGTTCTTCCGTGACTCCACGCAGTTCACCTACGACCTGGACGCGTCCTACGGATACGGCTACGAGTCGATGGCAGAGTTTCTGGAGAAGCGACGCGGCTTCTGCCAGCAGTTCGCGGCCACGATGGCGATGATGGCGAGGACCATCGGGATCCCGTCGCGGGTCGTGGTGGGCTTTCTGCAGCCGGACCGGCAGGAGGGGGACACGTACGTCATCAGCTCGCACGACGTGCACGCCTGGCCCGAGCTGTACTTCGAGGGGCTCGGCTGGGTCCGTTTCGAGCCGACGCCGAGGTCAGGGGCCGCCCTCCCGGCCTATGCACCGAGCTTCACCCTCCCCACCGGCGCCACACCGACGGCGACCGGGCTGAACCAGCCCACCGATGACCTGCTGGGTCGCAACCCCAACGTCGAGCAGCGCACCTCCAGCACCGATGCCGGTGCGAACGGGCGGTCCGGTGGTGATGGCGGCGCTCCCTCGAAGTACTGGCTCATCCTGGCGGGCATGCTCGTCGTCCTGCTGCTGCCGGCCGCCCTCAGGAAAGGGCTACGACACAACCGGCTCGGTCGCCCGGTCGAGCATGCAGCGGCCGCCGAAGCGGCATGGATGGAGCTGCGGGACCACCTGAGGGATCTTCGGCTGCCGTGGACCGGCTCGATGACACCGCGGGCCCGCGAACGTGCGGTCTCGGGGCTGCTCCTCGACGATGCCGACGGGCTCCACGCACTGCGGAGGCTGTCGCTCAGTGTCGAACGGTCTCGGTACGCCACCGCGGCCCTGCCCGGGGCGGACCCTGCCACCGACGTGGTCGAGGTGATGGACGTGATCAGCCGCGGCGCCGAGCGAGGCCAGCGGATCCGGGCCACGCTCCTGCCGGCGTCGCTACTGCCCGACCTACGGCAGGCCTGGCAGTCGTGGCTGGAGGGTCGCCGACACCATGAGACCGATGTCGACGGTTGATCCAATCTCGCGCGGGCCGTCCGGTGCGGGACAGCAGAAAGGCCAGCGCGAGGCGGGCCCAACATCGGTTATCGGTCGCTCAGAAGTCGTCGCGCCGACGACGCCACCGGTCTTCCATCCGGTTCATGAAGCCGGACGAACGCTGCTCGCTTGACGTCTGCTTGGACTTCCCGATGGGGTGCACGTTGTCGGGGAGATCGGGCTCGGTCAGCCGCCGTCCGTGCGTGAGCGCCAAGTAGGCACAGCCCAGCATGACGACGAAGCCAGCGACGGCGACAACGGTGACCGCCAGCACCGCGCCGGTCATGAGGACGGCGATACCAGCCAGGAAGCCGACGACGGAAACGATGACGATGCGCTTGTGATGGCGGCGTGACGAGGCGCCGCGCAATGCAGAGGCGAACTGTGGGTCCTCCGCAGCGAGAGCCTCTTCCATCTGCTCGAGCAGACGCTGCTCTTCTTCAGAGAGCGGCACCGTGTCCTCCAACCGACGAGGGATGAGTCGGATCGTGCATTCAGTCTAGGCACGGTTGCCTAGGTACGAAACCCACGCAACCAAATTGGTGCGGCGCGCGTCTAGGGTTGTGTCAGAAGTTCTTCGCTGCTTCCGGGCTCGCGGGTAGACGCATGGCTGGGCGGAAGGGACGAGCTGGTCCACCGCTGGACCGGATGCGTCGCGGCCGTCCGCTCGGACGGTTAAGTTTTATCCCGGACCACTCGCACGGGTGCCCGGTCCACCGCTCAACAGGCGCACTCGGTGCGCACAAAGGAAGACATCATGAAGAGGTTCTTGGGGGCGTTCGGCGCCGCTGCCGCCGTGGTCAGCCTGTTCGTTGCCGCACCCGCGGATGCCGGCACGGTCGCCGCCGGGGGGACCGCTGCTTCGGTGAAGTCGACGGTGGCGCCTCACCGGTTCTCGATGCGCGACCAGTATGCCCGAGAGATCGTCCGCTACGGACAGTCCGACCGAGGCGTCTACCGGATCGCGCACGTCCGCGAGCTCCAGTACCGCCTTCGGTGGGCGGGCAGGCTCCGCGTAGGCGTGAGTGGGTACTTCGGTGACGCCACCCGGATCGCGGTGCGTCGCTACCAGCGCGGTGAGGGACTGCATGTGACCGGTGTCGCCAACCACGTCACCTGGGCGCACCTGCTGCGTGACACGCTCCGGCACCGGCACGCCTTGCCTGCGGTGTGCCGTCGCGACGGATGGCACGCCTGCTACGACCGCTCGATGCACCAGGTCGTGCTGCTGCACAACAACCGCTACGTCAACACCTGGCTGGTCCGTGGCGGCATGTCGCAGCACAAGACCCGGCTCGGGACCAACGCGGTGTACTACCGCGACATCGATCACAAGTCCGCTACCTACGACGGCAGCCCGATGCCCTACTCGCAGTTCTTCGACGGCGGCGAGGCGTTGCACGGCTCCGGGTTCATGATCGACCCGTTCTCCGGACACAGCCATGGTTGCGTCAACATGTTCATCGAGGATGCCCGCCAGCTGTGGAACATCACTGTCAGCAAGCGTCTGGTCGTCACGGTCTACGGCGCCTGGTCATAGCCCGGGAGGGCCGGCTCACCGCTCACGACGCGTCGTCGGCTGGCGCTGGCCCCGACCGGCTGGACCCGAGAACCTCTGGAGGAGGGTCGCCGGTTGTACTGCTGATCCGCCGAAGCGGTTCGCGGCGAGGTCGACAGCCCTCTCGGCGTCCTCCCAGCCGCGTGCAGGCTCATCCAGCCTCAGCTGGCGGGTGGCGAGGGTGACATCGACGAGTCCTTCGACGCGTACCCCGACCAGCCGGATGCGAGCGCGCTCAAGCCCGAGCCGGGAGAACAGGTCGACCGCGGTCGCATAGATCTCCGGTGTTCCTGAAGTGGCGTCGTGCAACGTACGTGATCGGGTGATCGTGGTGAAGTCATGGAACCTCACCTTGAGGGTGACGGTGCGCCCGCACACCCCTGCCGCCCGCAACCGCATCGCGACCTTGGTCGACAGCCGCAGCAGCTCGCGGCGGACGACAACCTCGTCGTCGGTGTCGCGGCCGAACGTCTCGTCTGAGCCGATGCTGCGCTCGGGCTCGTCTGGGCCACGCCTCGGTGTCACCACCCGGTCGTCGACTCCCCAGGCCAGCGCATGCAGCTGTGCCCCGCTGCGGTGTCCCATCGCCCGCTGGAGCACCTCGACCGGGGTGTGCGCGAGGTCGCCGACCCTGCGCAGACCGAGCCGGTGCAGCTGCGTTGCTGTCGCCTCCCCCACCCCCCACAGTTCCTCGACCCGCATCGGGTGCAGAAACGCGGTCACCTCGTCGCGGGGAACGACGAGGAGCCCGTCGGGCTTGGCCCGTTGGGAAGCGAGCTTGGCCAGGGTGGGGGTGGCCGCGACTCCTACCGAGCAGGTGATCTGCTGCTCGTCGTAGATCCGCGCCCGCAGGTAGTCCCCGACCGCCATGGGTGAGGTGAACCGGAGCAGCGAGCCGGACACGTCGAGAAACGCCTCGTCCATCGACAACACCTCAACCACGGGGGTGACGGTGCGAAACGTCTCCATGACGGAAGACGAGACGACGCTGAGCTCCTCGAAGTCGGGCGCGATGATCACGGCTCGGGGGCAGAGTCGCCGTGCCCGGGTCATCGACATCGCCGAGTGCACGCCGTGAGCGCGGGCGGCGTACGTCGCCGACAGCACGACTCCACGGTGGCCGCCGCCGACGATCACCGGCAGGTCATGCAGCTCGGGACGGTCGCGGATCGCCACCGATGCATAGAAGGCGTCCATGTCGACGTGCACGACCGTGCAACCGCCGTCGTCAGCACGCCGGCCGACAGCGACCGTGCGGGCGACCTCAGCAGCTGCGGACATCGCCACACCTCTGCTGCGCGAGCCTGGCCGGGGAGCACCCGGTGTGGCTAGGCGTCGCCGGCCGGGGACTCCTTCTCCGGAGTCCTGTGCCGCTAGCGACGAGTGGCGAGCAGGTGGAGCTGGGTGGCGATCGCCATGAAGTCGGGGTGGGTCGCCACCTCGGCCTCGAGGGCACGCAGCGCGGCGTCGGCGGCCGGCTCGGTTTCGACGACCGCACCGCCGAGGTGGTCGACGAACACCCGCACGCCGCGCGTCTCGGTGAGGTCGAAGCCGGTGTCGTCGAGAAGCATCTCGAGCTGGTCGCGGCTGAACCGGCGTGGTGTCGGGTCGGTGCTGCCCCAGGTGCCGTCGGGGTCGGCCAGGGCCGCTCGGGCGTCGCGGAAGTGGCCGGCGAGCGCGCGGCCGAGCACGGCCGCGGAGCGCTGGGCGGCGAGCACGCTGAGAGACCCCCCGGGGACGAGCACGTCAGCAGCGGCCCGAAGCGCCTCGCCGGGAGCATCGACGATCTCCAGTACGCCGTGGCAGATGACGACGTCACACCCCTGCTCACCCACTGCGGCACCGAGGGTCGCAGCGTCACCGAGCACACCGCGCACCAAGGCGGTGACACCTCCCTCGGCGGCACGGCTCTCGAGCGAGGCCAGGGCGTCGGGGCTGGGGTCGACGACGAGGACCCGATGGCCGAGGTGGGCAACCCGGACGGCGAGTCCGCCGGTGCCTCCGCCGAGGTCGACGACTCTGAGTGGCTCCCCGGTCGACCCAGTAGCCACCCGGCGGGCCTGCAGGACCGCCTGCAACGCGTCCCACACCACAGCGCTGCGGATCGCGCTTCGTTGACGCTCCACGCCGCGTTGACCCTCGACCACGGGCGGCCTCCTGTATCGAGCCTGAACACCTGGTGTCCCAACCCTAGTGTCGGGTCTCGGAAGTTGTGTGCTGCTGGCCGCGCTCCACCTGGACGCATCGCCAGGCGGCGGGGAAAGCAACGTGTGCTGGACGTCGTAGCGGGGTCATCCGGGGCTTCCGGGGCTGCGATGCCAGAGGTTGCGGGGCACCGACTTGGAGTCGTCTCCGGCCGGACGGATGTCGGAGTACGGCGACTGCTTGAAGCCGCTGGCGTGCACCAGCACCCGGCGGCGACCCATGCCGCCGGCCTTTGGACGGGGTGCACCTTCGACCGGCTCGTCGTCGAAGCGCGGCGGCTGCGCGATCACCGGCCGCGAGGACCGGCTCTCGGCCGCGCCGTGCAAGGACTGCCCGTCGGGCAGGTCGTCGGCGCCGAACCCGGCCGGCAGCTCGGCCATGAAGTCGTGAACCCCGACCATGCCGTCGCGCTGCCAGATCTCGTGCAGGGTCGGCAGCTCCCAGCAACCGGTCGCCCGCAGGGACACTCCCCGCGGACCGGTCCGTCGCAGCTCGCCTCGCACCACCAGCAGCCAGGAGTGGAACAGCGTGGCGGCATACGGTCCCTGGGCGTCTTCGAAGAACGTGGCGTCGACCGGGCCGGTGCCGTCGTCGAGGGTGAGGAACACGACCCGGCGGCCGGATCGGATCGGGGGTGTCTGGGTGGCGACCTTGACTCCGGCGACGAGCAGCTCGGACCGGCTGCGACGCCGCAGCAGGTCTCGGGACCAGGTGACGCTGAGCTGCTGCAGCATCGGAGCATAGAAGTCGACCACGTGGTGGCTCACGTCGAGGCCGAGGATCTCGAGCTCGGCCCGCACCCGCTCGGCTCCCGACATCTCGGGCAGCCCGGACGCCTCGTCGAGGCTGGGGGTGTCGTCGAGGTCGAGGGTGAGCTGGACAGCGGCGTCGGGACCAGCCGGCAGCGCTGCCTGCGACTGCACCGCGGCCTGCACGCGTGGGTCGTTTCCGCCGGGGCCGGTTGCCACGGCGGGGATCTTCTTGCGCCGAGGCGATGCGGCACGCACGGCTTTGTCGGTGGCTCGGCTCCACCGGTCGAGCTCGACGACCTGGAGCAGCAGGTCGCGCCGGGTGACGGTCCCCCGGCGACGTACGGGAGCTGACGACCCGATGGCGTAGAGCGAGTCGAGGCCACCGGCGAGCACCAGCCGTTCGGCGATCGGCCGGGAGGGTCGCGCCCGCTGCCACAGGTCGGTGAGCGAGTGGTAGGGCCGGGCAGCGATGATCCTGGCCACCTCGGCGTCGCTGATGCCCTTTACCTCGGCGAGGGACAATCTGATGCCGTAGCCGGCTCCGAGGCGGCGAGCGGCGGCGTTGGCGTCGTCGCCTTGCATCTCATCCACCTCAGAGCCGGCTACCTCTGACAAAGTGCCGGCGCGCTGGGCGTCAGGGCTCCCCGCTACCTTCTCGACCCGGTAGACGTCGTCGGAGGCGTTGACGTCGAGCGGGAGCACCGTGATGCCGAACTGGCGGGCGTCGTCGAGGATCAGCCGCTTGGGGTACATGCCGGGATCGTGGGTGAGCACCCCGGCGAGGAACGCTGCCGGATGGTGGGTCTTGAGCCAGCTCGACTGGTAGGTCGGCAGCGCGAACGCGGCGGCGTGGGCTTTGCAGAACCCGAACGACGCGAACGCCTCCAGCACCTCCCAGCACCGCTGCGCGACGAAGGAGGTGTAGCCCCTGCCCAGCACCCGCGGGAAGAACCAGGTCCTGACGTCGTGCTTGCCCTGGTGGTCGCCGAGCGCGCGCCTGGCCTCGTCGGCCTCGGCGAGCGTGCACCCGGTGAGCACCGCGATCATCTCGATCACCTGCTCGTGGAAGACGACGACGCCGCACGTCGGCGCCAGTACCGGCTCGAGGTCGGGATGGAGGTACTCGGCTGTGCTCCACCCCTGCCTCGCCCGCAGGAACGGCACCACCATGTCGCTCTTGACCGGACCGGGGCGGAACAGCGAGATGTCGATGATGATGTCCTCGAACGTCTCCGGCCCGAACTTGCCGATCAGCTCGCGCTGTCCGGGCGACTCGATCTGGAAGCAACCCAGGGTCGACGCGTGCTGGATCAGCGCGAAGGTCTCCGGGTCGTCGCGTGGCACCTGCTCCTCGTCGTCGACGTCGATGTCGAGACCGTCGACCCGGTGTACCTCGTCGGTCGCGTGCGCCATCGCCGACTGCATCCGGATACCGAGCACGTCGAGCTTGAGCAGCCCGAGGTCCTCGACGTCGTCCTTGTCGAACTGGCTCATCGGGAAGCCGAGGAAGCTTGCCTCGACCGGGGTGCGGTCGAGCAGCGTCGCGTCGGACAACAGCACGCCGCACGGGTGGACGGCGATGTGGCGTGGCAGCCCGTCGAGCTTCTCGACCAGCCGAAACAGCACGTCGAGCCGCTCCTCACCGAGCCCCGACGCCCGCAGCTCGGGCAGCTCGCGCAACGCGGTGCGGGCGTCCTTGGCACGGATGTGCGGGAACGCCTTGGCGATCGAGTCGATCTCACCCGGCGGCATCCCGAGAGCGGCACCGACGTCGCGGATCGCGTGCCGCACCCGGTAGGTGTCCATCATCGAGACGCAAGCGCACCGGGTGCCGGTGTAGCGCTCGAGGATGCGTTCGTAGACCTCGGTCCGCCGGGCCGACTCGACGTCGATGTCGATGTCGGGCAGCGCCTGCCGCAGCGGCGAGAGGAACCGCTCCATCAGCAGCCCATGGCGGATCGGGTCGACGCCGGAGATGCCCAGCAGGTAGTTGACGAGGCTGCCGGCCCCGGACCCCCGCGCCGCTGCCCGCACCCCCATGTCGCCGATCAGGTCGACGACGTCGGCGACGGTGAGGAAGTACGACGCGTAACCGAGCCCGCCGATGATCTCGAGCTCGTCGTCGAGCCGCTTGCTCACCTGCGGCTGCTGGTCGGGCCGGTAGCGGCGGCCGATACCGGCGTCGCAGCGGGCCCGTAGCAGCGCGTCGCCGGGTGACCGGTCGAGACCGGCAGTCCTGCTGCCGCTGTTGGGCTCGGCGCTGATCGAGAGCTCCATGCTCTGCAGGTCGGGAAGGTGCACCTCACCCAGACCGAGGTCGCCCCGCGGGTCGATCGCGCACCGGTCGGCGACCGCACGGGTGCGGGCCAGCAACCGGTCGGCCTCGCGCTGGTCGAAGCCCGCGAACCGGCAGATCTCGTCGGCGATGTCGGCCATCTCCTTGCCGGTCTTGAGGAAACCCTCGGCGTTGACCCGATCGACGTGGCGCGGGTCGAGCGGCACCAACCGGCGTACGGCGTCGAGGATGTCGGCCGTCGGGGCATCGGAACGGTCGGCGTAGCGCACCGCATTGGTGAGCACGACATCGTGGTGGTGGGCCTCCGCCACCCCCGCCATCCGGGCGGCGTGTGGACTCGAGCCGGGTCCGGAGCCGGCGACCCGGTGCGACACCACCTCAACCAGCAGATGGGTCGGGTCGACCACCTCACGCCAGTGCCGCAGCACCGCCTGCGCCAGGTCGTCACGGCGTCGGGTAGCCGCCCACCCCAGCTCCGAGGTGGGGCCCAGCATGACGAGCAGGTCGTGGCCGGACGTGAGCCCGGCCAGCTGGTCGGTGATCAGCTGACGGGTCGTGATCGGTTTTCCCCGTTCGCCGCGGAGGTGGGTGGCCGAGACGAGCCGGCACAGCGCTGCCCACCCTTGTTTGCTGCCGGCGAGAAGCGTCACGCGCGGCAGCCCCGCATCGCGGTAGCCGCCGCCGCGCGCCGGTGAGGATCGTCGCCGGCGGCCAGGCTCGTCAGTCCCCCGCACGGCTGCACCGTCGGGTCCGAACAACCCGGACGGCTCGATCGCCAGGTCGACACCCAGCACCGGTCGGATTCCACCACTCAGGCACGTCTTGGCGAACCGGACAGCGCCGTAGACTCCGTCGCGGTCGGTGAGGGCGAGCGTGTCCATGTCTGCCTCGATCGCGCGCTCGACGAGCCGATGGGCAGAGGAGGCACCGTACTTCAAGGAGTAGCCCGAAGCGACGTGCAGGTGGACGAAGGGATCCATGCGTCGCCGCCGTCAGTCCGCACAGCCGATGAGCCGCCACTGAGCGTCGCCCCAGTCGAACGCCAGGTCGAAGACACCGGCGGTGCCGCCCGCCCGCCCGCGCCCGGCCTCGACCCGCCAGACGTCGCGCTCTGCCAACAGCTCCGCACCCAGCCGCCCACCCGACAGCCCCGCCCCCACCGTGGCGCCGTCAGCAGACGTCCCTGAGTCGGGAGTCACCCCGGCACCGAGCAACGCCGCCAATCCCGCCTGCTCCCACCAGGCACCTGTCTCGACCCAGTGGGCGAGGACGTCACGCACCACCCAGAGCCGGTCGCGCCACAGGAACTGCTCAGGCGCCTCCTGCCCGGCGACGAGTCCTCGCCGTACGTCGATGACGTCGTGATAGCTACGCATGCGACTGTGCCTCCCGCTGACCGACGTGCCCGAGTTGACCGACGTGCTGCATGACGGGGACGGACCGTCCGTGCTCGTGTCGTGGGAAGCGACGAACCACCTGCGGATGGTCCGGCGGTCTCGGGTGATCCGCGGGCTTCCCCACCGCGAAGCACCGCGAGACCGCCGGGTCATCCAGCGTCTCGTCCGGCGGAAGCGGGGGTCGAAGCCACTTCCGCCGGGACGAGCCGCTTCACCAGGTGAGCAGCGTTTCACCACCTGATGGTGATGATCGAACATATGTTCGATCAATGAGAACAGTAAACCTCGCCACCGACAAACCGTCAAGCCGTTCTCACGAGCGGCGGAAACTTGCTCCACCACGGCCGGCTGTCGCCAGCCGTGGCAGGGTCGGATCCATGACCGACGACCTGAGCCACCGCGGCATCGACCGTGTCATGGCCGCGCTTCGCGCCCACGGATGGGACGGCACCGTCCGCACGTTTCCCGACGGCGTACGGACCGCGAAGGCCGCCGCCGAGGCGCTCGGCTGCGAGGTCGGCGCGATCGCGAACTCGTTGCTCTTCGAGGCCGACGGCTCGCCGGTCCTGGTTCTCACGTCCGGTGCCCACCGGGTCGACCCTGACCTCGTCGCCACCACCATCGGTGTCGCCGTGCTCGGTCGGGCGAACCCCGACTTCGTCCGCACCCACACCGGGCAGGCCATCGGTGGCGTTGCCCCCGTCGGCCACCCCGCCCCGGTCCCGACGTACCTCGACCGTGCCCTTGCCCGGTACGACGTCATCTGGGCCGCGGCCGGCCACTCCCATGCGGTCTTTAACACGACGTACCACGAGCTTCGGACCCTCACCGGCGCCGTCGAGATCGATGTCGAGTGATCCGCCACGGCGACTCAGCACTCCAGGGCATGCCGGGCAACCCGGCATGCCTGCAGCGCGTCTGACACGATGAGAGGTCGGACAGCCGACGACCACGCACCGATGCGGAGCACGACTTGATGGACGAGAACACCAGCTGGCAGAAGCAGCTGCTGGTCGGCGGTGGCCTGCTCGTCGTGGTCGGTCTGCTGGTCGGCGGCGTGATCGCCGTGGCGGCCCTCGAGGCCGCCGACGTCGCCGGCGTCGGACAACCGCGGGTGCACAGTACCGAGCCGCCACCGGGACTCGGTACGTCGACGCCGCCTTCTTCGGAGTCGCCCACCGACTCCCCCGCGACGTCGGCTCCGACCAACCCGGCTACTACCACCACCGCGCCCCCGCCACCCCGGCGGGTGATCCGGCTGCTCGTCTCCCCGCAGCAGGCGGCGGCGTACGAGCGGGTGAACTTGACTGGCGCCTACCGCACTGCACCGGAGGGAACCACTGTGCAGGTGCAGCGTGCCGACGGCGGCGGCTGGGCGGAGTTTCCGACCACCGCGACGGTGAGCGGCGGCCGGTTCTCGACCTACATCGAGACAGGCCACATCGGTCTCAACCGCCTCCGCGTGCTCGACACCGTCACCGGCCGCGCGTCGAACGTGGTCAAGGTCCGCATCTCCTGAGAGGAGACGCACCTCACCGCTTGTGCGATCCCCACGCAGCAAGACGCCCCGGTCCGGGAGGGGGATCGTCGGACCGGGGCGCTTCGCGTCTTCAGGCGCAGCTGCTACGGATTGACCACCACGTCGGCCGCCCGGACGAAGAACATCCGGTGGCCGAACCAGATCTCGTAGTACTTGTCCTGGCCGGTGACGACCGTGTGGTCGTCAGGCAGCGACGCGTTGAACGTCTTGGCGTAGTAGTAGTTGGTGTCGATTGTCGCGTCGGCGAGCGAGTATGCCTGCCCGGCCTTGATCGTGTACTGCAGTGGGGCCACCGTCTGGTAGGGCACCGCGGTGCCGGCGTACGCCGCCTGCTCCGGGTAGGCCCGCCCGTAGACCGGGACCGAGGCCGCGCCGGGCTTTGCTGCCACCGTGGCACCGTCGGACGGCAGGAGCACCGGGTCGGACTTCGGTGAGTAGAGCCAGCCGATCTCACCGAGATACCAGACCGACACCCAGTCGCCGGAACGCTTCGACACGACGACCTTCTGACCGGCGGCCAGTCGTGCCCCGTGGTCGGACACGTAAGTCGTCGAGTAGGAGCCGTCCGGATGCAGCCCGACGTCCTTGACGAGAGGCGAGGACGCGTCCGGCTGCGTGTGCAGGTAGACGAAGTTCGTGCCTGCGGCTCGCACTGCTGACCGGCCTGCGTGCAGCCGGTGACGGGCTGGACGTTGTCCGCGAATCCGGGCGCCACCGTCCACACGTTCGAGACGCTGTTGCGGTCAGGCTTGATGCCGGCGCCCATCAGGCGCATGTAGTGCTCCCAGTTCCAGTACGGACCCGGGTCCCAGTGCATGCCGCGCACGTTGCCGGGCAGGATCCCCGGCACCTGGTCGTGGCCGATGATGTGCGCCCGGTCGAGCTTCACCGAGTACTTG
>JACCVZ010000099.1 GCA_013697905.1 Nocardioidaceae bacterium | reverse complement strand
TCGGGAAGGTGATGCCGTACGTCGATGAGCAGAACTGGGCGATCTCCTCGGCCGTGCCCGGCTCCTGGCCACCAAACTGGTTGCTGGGCACGCCCACGACGGTGAATCCTCGGTCCGCGTATGTTTCGTGCAGCTCTTCCAGGGCGGCGTACTGCGGCGTGAGCCCGCACCGCGAGGCAACGTTGACAACGAGAGCGACTCGGCCGCCGGTCAGTGCTCCAAGGGTGGAGCGCGTGCCGTCCAACCTGTTGATCGAAGTCTCGAGGAGGTTCATGAGCTCCACCTTCTCATCAGTGAAGCTCCCACCGAGCAGGCCCCTGGGCGCCGAAAGCTGTCAGCGTGTCTTGCCCTGCTGGCGCTTCGCCCGCCTGGCCTCGGCACGGCGGCGCTTCTCCTCGGCGTCCAGCCGATCCGCCTCCTCGAGCGTCGGCGCCGTGCCGCCGTATGCTCGCGGCACCCACCAGGCACCGTCCTCGTGGTCGGGGTACTCCTGGATGGTGCGAGCGAGCATGTCGCTCATCTGGCTGCGTAGCCTCGCCGTCTCGGCTACGGCCTTGTCGCCGGCACTGACCCGCAACGGCTCACCGACGGTGAGCGAAAGGGTCTTGCCGCGGGAGAAGTCGCGGGGGTGGTCCTTGGTGTACATGCGCTGGGTGCCCCACAAGATCAGTGGGATGATCGGGACGCCGGCCTCGGCCGCGAGCCGCACGGTGCCGGTCTTGAATGTCTTGAGCTCGAAGCTGCGGCTGATCGTGGCCTCGGGAAACACGCCGACCACTTCGCCGGCCGCTAGGTAGTCGAGCCCGGTCTGATAGGAACCTGTGCCGTCTGCCCGGTCGACCTGGATGTGGTGCAGCGACCGCATCAGCGGACCGGTGTACCTGTGGTCGAAGAGCTCGCGCTTGGCCATGAAGCGCACGAGCCGTTTGGAGCGCTGGGTGGCGAAGCCGCCGAAGATGAAGTCGACGTAGCTGATGTGGTTGACGGCGAGCACGGCCCCGCCGCTCGTCGGCACGTGCTCGTCACCGGTGATCTTGAACGTCAGGCCGAGTGCCTTGAACGCCGCCCTGGCGGCGATGATGATCGGCGGGTAGGTGAGGTCGCGCACGGGCTCACCGTAACTGACCCGAGCAGGCCTTGCCGGGACGTCGCCGCAGCGGCGTTACTCCTCGGAGTCGCCTTCGATTACGACGAGGTCGTAGTGCTCATCGAGGCGGACGTCGACGGTGCTGCCGTCGTTCCTGGTGACCTCGACCTCCCAGGTGGCGCCGTTCTCGGAGTCGCGCTCGACCGAGTTGGCGGTGCCCCCGTTGGTGGCTTTGAGTGCGGCCGCGGTCGCCTTGTCTGCGCCCGCGCCAGAGACGGTTGCGTCACCCTCGTCGGACTGCGAGCTCGCGATGGCCGCTCCACCGCCGGCGACGCTCACGGTGAGTCCGGCGGCGACAGCCGCTACTGCGATCTTCTTGTTCATGGCAGCTCCTTGCTTGGTCCCCGGCCTTCGCAGGGGGGCGCAGTGGTGATGGCGCCGAAGGCCGGTGGAAGCACCAGCATCGACCATCCGCGCTGAAGCCACCCTGAATGCGGGCAGACGGCTGAGCGTTCAGGTGTCCTTCAGACGGCCTTCAGGCTGGCCGTGTCACCCTGACCGGGTGCGCATCCTGGTGGTCGAGGACGACCCGTTCGTCGCAAGAGCCGTACGTCGAGGTCTCGAGGCGGAAGGCTTCGCCGTCGACGTGGCACTCGACGGCGACGAAGGGCTCTGGCTCGCCACCGAGAACGCCTACGACGCGATCGTCTCTGACATCATGCTGCCCGGCCTCAGCGGATATCAGCTGTGCCGCCGGCTTCGCGAGGCCGACAACTGGGCGCCGATTCTGATGATCTCCGCCAAGGACGGCGAGCTCGACGAGGCGACCGCCCTCGACACCGGAGCCGACGACTTCTTGGCCAAACCGTTCTCGTACGTCGTGCTGGTCGCGCGGCTCCGGGCCCTGCTCCGGCGCGGCGGGGGAGCCCGCCCCACGATCCTCACGGCGGGCGACCTCACCCTCGATCCCGCTACCCATCAGGTCGCGCGCAACGGGACCACGGTTCCGCTGACCGCTCGGCAGTTCTCGCTGCTCGAGTTCCTGATGCGACGACAAGGCGAGGTGTTGTCGAAGAGGGAGATCCTCGGTCACGTCTGGGACTTCGCCTTCGAGGGCGACCCGAACATCGTCGAGGTGTACGTCAGCCAACTGCGTCGGCGGATCGACGAGCCGTTCGGGCGGACCAGTCTGCGAACCGTCCGTGGGGCCGGCTATCGTCTCGCTTCGGAGGGCGGATGACCGTATCGGCCCTCACCCGCCCGTTCGCCCGTCTGTCGGTGCGGGCGAGGACAACCCTGCTGGCTGCCGCGATCGTCTTGGCCGCACTGGTCGGAGGGGCCGTGCTGCTCTCGGAGACCCTTGATGGGGCCCTGGAGCGCGAGCGGGACCGGGCGGTGATCGCGCGGGCCAGGGACGTTGCCGTACTCGCCGAGCAGGACGCGCTGCCGGGGAAGCTGTCGGTCACTCCCGACGAGGACTTTGTGCAGGTCGTCACCGCTGACGGTGCGGTGGTGGCCGGAACGGCCGGTCGCCCGCAGCGGCCTCCGGCCGCCGGTTTTGCCCCGGCGGATGGAGGCCCGGAGGTGCGACGGGTCAACCACATCCGAGACGGTTCGGAATTCGAGGACTACCGGGTCGCGGCCGTGCAGGTCGAAGCTCCCAGAGGTCCGGTGACCGTCTACGCCGGGTATGCCGTGGAGGCGATCACCGAGAGCCAGCGCGCGGTCCGCGCCGCGTTGCGGCGGGGCATCCCGTTGCTGGTGCTGGTGCTGTTGGTGGGGACCTGGCTCATCGTCGGTCGGGCGCTGAGACCGGTGTCGGACATCCGCAGAAAGGTGGACGACATCTCGCTGCACGCCCTCGACCACCGGGTGCCCGAGCCGTCCTCGCACGACGAGATCCGTGCGCTTGCCGTCACCATGAACGCGATGCTCGATCGGCTCGAGGGAGCAAGCAACCGCCAGCGCGATTTCGTCGCAGACGCCTCCCACGAGCTGCAGAACCCCATCGCTGCACTGCGGGCCCAGCTCGAGGTGTCGATTGCGCACCCGGACGCCACCGACTGGCCGACGACGGCGCGCTGGCTGCTGGAGGACACCGAGCGGATGGAGCGACTGGTCCGCGATCTGCTCTACCTGGCGCGCATGGACAGCGACCAGGGCATCGTCGATGGCGGCCAGGAGCTTGACCTGGACGACATCGTTCTCGAGGAGGCGTCCAGGCTTCGCACCAGGTTGTCGGCGGTCACCCTCGACACCAGCCAGGTGTCAGCGGCGCCTGTCGCCGGGAGCCCCGACGCTTTCACCCGCCTCGTCCGCAACCTTCTCGAGAACGCCGCCCGCTACGCCGCCTCTCGGGTCGACGTCGAGCTGTCGGCGACCGCCGATCGTGGCGTCCGGTTCGTCGTGTCTGACGACGGCCGGGGGGTTCGGCCAGAGGACCGCGAACGGATCTTCGAGCGGTTCATCCGGCTCGAACCCGACCGGGGCCGTCGCGACGGCGGAACAGGGCTCGGCTTGTCCATCTGTCGCGAGATCGTACGCCGTCAGGGCGGCACTCTCGCGTTCGTCGACGTACCCCGAGGCGCCCGGGTCGTGGTCGAGTGGTCCACCGCGCCGCAGCGCCCCGACGCCCAGCGGACGCACGCGGATCATCCGCTGCGTCAGGCGGCCGACGACTGACTGTCGAAGACCGTCCCGAGCGAGATCTCGCGGAACGCCGACCCGCACGGCGGCCCGTCGGAGACCAGCATGACCTGTTCGTCGAGGTCCATCACGACCGAGCTGCAGGTGAGTGACTGAAGCTCGGCAGCATCCTCGTGGTTGACGTGCCGGCAAATCGCGTAAGGGAAGCCAAGGTGGTCGCGCAAGGCGGCTGCCACATCGCTGGTGCTGACGGCCTGGTCCGCCGCTGAACTGGCAAGAAGCTGACGCAGCCGGTAGTCCCGGAACAGCGACGATCCCCCGATGTCGTAGATCGCGTCCCGCACGTCGATGTCGGAGACGAAATGGTTGGCGTGCGTGAGCAGACCATCGGTGGGAAGCAGGCGACCGGTGGCGCCTGGCGCGATCTCAAGGTCGACAGCGACCCCACCGGCAGCACCGATGAGGAGGTTGATGGAAGCGCTGCGCGGCAGGGAGGTCACCTTCAGTGCCGGCGAGATGCCGTGCGGCTGGTCCAGCGCGGCGCGGATGAGCACGTGGTAGGGCACCCCCCCGGGGACACCGTCTCGGTCACAATGAAGCAAGTTGACGCAGACTCCGACGCCCGTCGAGTTGAGACCGGTCTTGGCGAGCATGCCGGCTTCGGTGAGACAGACGATTTCGTGGCCGCGTTCGTCGCGGGTCGCCAACACGAGGGTGTAAGGCCGCTGCGACGGGAACCAGTCCCAGTTCTGCGCTAGCAGCGTGTGCCCCGAGACAGTCATCTCCGGCATCACGGCCACACTGGTGCACTCCGTCGCCGTCATGCCGGCCGGCAGCATCAGCTCGGTGCGCGCGTTGATTGCGTAGATGTCACCGACCGCGACGCCGCAACCCTCGGCAACCGCGTCCAGGGTCGCAGCGATCCGGGGGGTGTGTTCGTGCGTCGCGGTGCGGAAGGCTTCGCCGAGACGTCGCACCTCGGTTGTGCCGAGGTCCACCGCCCGGAACCTGGCGCGGTAGTCCTCGACGTTGCCCTCGATCAGCGCACGCGCCTGCTCGCCGTAGGATGCCCCGATCTCGACGGGGTCACCCTGCGCGACCAGCAGTGGGAAGGTCATACGCCCGACCTTAGTGGCCTGGTCCACTGGGCGGCATAGCGTGGTTAGTCTGGCCGGCATGGCGAACCCGGCGGCAGCGGACCCGACCGGGGAGCCGTACTCGCGGGCCGTCGAGGCAGCGGATGTCTTGCGTGCAAACGGCTTCGGTGACCAGGACGTGATGCTCGTCCTCGGGTCCGGGTGGCAGGATCTTCTCGATTCGTTGCCGCCGCACTCGGTCGGCGTACTGATGAGCGACGTGCCTGGCTTCGTCACACCGGTGGCGGAGGGACACGGGCGCGAGATACGGGCGTACGACGTCGGCGGCACCCGGGTGCTGGCCATCCTCGGCCGCACCCACCTCTACGAGGGCAAGGGAGTGGCGCCGGTCGTCCACAGCGTTCGGACGGCCGCGGCCCTCGGCTGCCACACCGCGATCCTGACCAACGCCAACGGAGGGCTTCGCGCGGATTGGGCTCCAGGCACGTGCATGCTGGTGAAGGACCACCTCAACCTGACGGGGGTATCGCCGCTGGTCGGGCCCCGGTTCGTCGACCTGACCGCGGCGTACTCGCCACGGTTGCGAGACCTCGCCCGGCGCGTTCACCCGGACTTCGTCGAGGGGGTGTACGCCATGCTGCCGGGTCCGCACTACGAGACCTGGGCCGAGGGCGCGATGCTTGATGGCTGGGGCGCCGACGTCGTCGGGATGTCGACGGTGCTCGAGGTCATCGCAGCGCGCGAGCTCGACCTGGAGCTGCTGGCGCTCTCCATGGTGACCGTCACCGAAGGGCTCGACATGGGCGTCGATCCGAGCCAAGTCGTCGAGATAGCGAGACAATCAGCGCGGGCACTGGGTCCCGCGCTCGCGGAGATCATC
>JACCVZ010000082.1 GCA_013697905.1 Nocardioidaceae bacterium | reverse complement strand
TACGCCGTGTGGCGCGACAGTTGGTCCGGGACCGAGGTGTTCGCCACCGTCTTCGCGCTGTCGAGCGCCGTGATGCTGTTCGCGATCTTCGTCGCGACGAGGGTTCGCCGCCCGGCCTGAGCGCGGGGTTAGCCATCCCGCACGCTCTGAGCCCGGCCGCGTCCGGCCTGAGCCGGAACCCTTCCGCGTATCAGGCCGCGTCGAGGCGCTCGCCGGACTCGGTCGCGAACACGTGGACGTACTCCGGGTCGCTCGTGACGTGGACGGTCGAGCCGCGCTCGAAATCGCGGCGTGCCTCCACCCGGATCACCACATCGGTACCGCCCGTGAGCGCGCCCTCCTTGGCGGACTCCGCCCCCGTGTCAGCAACGCCGTAGAGGTAGGCGTCGGCTCCCAGCTCCTCGACCACCGAGACGATGACGGGGATGCCCTGGCCGTCGTCGCTGACCCGGAACCGCTCGGGACGGATGCCGAGCGTCACCGAGCCGTCGTGCCCCTTGCGGTCTGCAGCCGTGACCGGCAGTCCGATCTCGTGCCCGTTGACCACGGCACCCTTCTCGGTGAGCTCGCCTTCGAGCAGGTTCATCGCCGGCGAGCCGATGAACCCGGCCACGAACAAGTTCACCGGGTTGTCGTACAGGCCTAGGGGCGTGTCCGCCTGCTGCAGAAGGCCGTCCTTGAGTACGGCGACGCGGTCGCCCATCGTCATCGCCTCCACCTGGTCGTGGGTGACGTAGACGGTGGTGACGCCGAGGCGCTGCTGGAGTGAGGCGATCTGTGTGCGCGTCGAGACGCGCAGCTTGGCGTCGAGGTTCGACAGCGGCTCGTCCATGCAGAAGACCTGGGGGTTGCGGACGATGGCCCGACCCATGGCAACGCGCTGTCGCTGCCCACCCGACATCGCCTTCGGCTTGCGTCCGAGGAACTCCGTGAGCCCGAGCAACTCGGCGGCGTCACGCACTCGACGCTCACGCTCATCCTTCGGGGCGCCGGCCATCTTCAGCGCGAAACCCATGTTGTCGGCGACCGTCATGTGGGGATACAGCGCGTAGTTCTGGAACACCATCGCGATGTCGCGATCCTTGGGCGCCACGTCGGTGACGTCACGGTCCCCGATCAGGATCTCACCCGACGACACCGCCTCCAGGCCGGCAAGCATCCGCAGCGAGGTCGACTTGCCGCACCCCGAGGGACCGACCAGCACCATGAACTCGCCATCGCCGATCTCCAGGTCGAGAGAGTCGACAGCGGGGGTGGTGGAACCCGGGTACGCGCAGGAGGCGTTCCGGAAGCTGACTGTTGACATCGCAATGCACATCCCTTCACCGGCAGGAACGTGCCGGACGATCCGTTGCAAAGGTGGACGGGCTGAGTCTGGCAGAGTCCGTGACGGCTGTCACGCAGCAGACGCCCGTCAGGCGCGGCCGGCCTCGTTCACCAGCGGGAGCAGGCGATGGCGAATCTGACTGGTCAGCGAAATCATTGTCGCCGACCGCTCGATGCCAGGATGGGCCACCACCGTGTCGAGCACACGCTGCAGGTCGGTGTTCGACCGCGCCACCACGCGGCACCACAAGTCGCCCGGACCGGTCACGGTGTGCGCCTCGATGACCTCCGGGATCAGCGCCAAATGCTCGCCGACCGGGTCGTGCCCGCCGCCCTGGCTGATCTCCAGCGTGATGAACGCCGTCACCGGGTAGCCAAGCTCCTCGGGGTCGACCTCCGGCCCCCACGACCGAACGACGCCGGATGTCTCCAACCGGTCCAGCCGCGACTGCACGGTGCCGCGCGCCACCCCTAGCCGCCGAGATGCCTCCAGCACGCCGATGCGCGGCCGGTCGGCGAACAGCGAGATGATCCGAGCGTCGAGTAAGTCGATCGCCATGGCGCTCCTCGTCGGGCGGCGACGTGCTTGCGGGTCGAAGCGACAGCGCCTTGGGCGTGGGCAGGCTGTGCAGCGAGTGCAGTGTCCTGACACTATCACTGGACAGCCTGCACAGTTTTTTCGGGACCTGTTGCGCAGACTGTGCGACACCAGGCACGCTCACAGCCATGAGCGACACGTTGACCACCGAAGAAGTCCAGGCTGAGCTCACCCTCGACCAGCTCAAGCAGCTCGTCGGGCTGGTCGAGTACGACGAGGAAAAGGACCCGTTCCCGGTGACCGGCTGGGATGCGGTCGTCTTCGTCGTCGGCAACGCGACCCAGGTTGCGCACTACTACCAGTCGGTGTACGGCATGGAGCTGGTCGCCTACAGCGGTCCTGAGACGGGCAACCGCGACCACAAGGCCTTCGTCCTCAAGAGCGGCTCCTGTCGCTTCGTCATCAAGGGCGGCGTCGCCCCTGACAGCCTGCTGCTCGACCACCACCGGGCTCATGGTGACGGCGTCAGCGACATCGCGCTGGAGGTGCCCGACGTCGACAAGTGCATCGCGCGCGCCCGCGCCACCGGGGCCACGATCCTCGAGGAGCCGCACGACGTCTCCGACGAGCACGGCACCGTGCGGATGGCGGCCATCGCTGCCTATGGTGACACCCGGCACTCGCTGATCACCCGATCCCAGTACGACGGTCCCTACCTGCCCGGTTATGTCGCGCGGATGTCGACGGTGACGAAGCCTGAAGGTGCTCCGAAGCGGTTGTTCCAGGCCCTCGACCATGTCGTCGGCAACGTCGAGCTCGGCAAGATGGACGACTGGGTGACGTTCTACAACCAGGTCATGGGCTTCGTGAACATGGCCGAGTTCATCGGTGACGACATCGCCACCGACTATTCCGCGTTGATGAGCAAGGTTGTCGCCAACGGCAACCACCGGGTCAAGTTCCCGCTCAACGAGCCCGCGATCGCGAAGAAGAAGAGCCAGATCGACGAGTTCCTCGAGTTCTACCAGGGCCCTGGCGCCCAGCACCTGGCACTCGCGACCAACGACATCCTCGCGACCGTCGACCAGCTCCGTGCGAACGGAGTCGAGTTCCTCGTCACCCCGGACTCCTACTACGAAGACCCGGCGCTGCGCGCCCGGATCGGCAACGTCCGGGCTCCGATCGAGGAGCTGCAGAAGCGGGGGATCCTCGTCGACCGCGACGAGGACGGTTACCTGCTCCAGATCTTCACCAAGCCGATCGGCGACCGGCCGACCGTGTTCTTCGAGCTGATCGAGCGGCACGGTTCGCTCGGCTTCGGCAAGGGCAACTTCAAGGCGCTCTTCGAGGCGATCGAGCGCGAGCAGGACGCCCGCGGAAACCTCTAGAAGGCGCTGCCCGGCCAACCCTGCCGCCGGCAGAAAAAGTCGGCGCCGGTGGCAACCAAACGGGCCCCCACGGCGTCTATATGTATGACGAGGGAAGCGAGACACAATGGGCTCCGGGCAACCGGGGCCCGTTGTCGCGCGGTGGGTGGCGCTGTCAGGTTCACCATCCGCCGCACCGTCCCGGACGGGACCGAGGCCATCAGCAACGGCGCCCTCGTCAATCGCAGTGGTGGTGTTGGCCGGCTGCGCAACCGGATCGGAACCCGCGCCTTCTTCTGCGTCTGGTGCACCTGGGTGCACGGAAACTCAGACGGCCTGGGCAGCAGCGCGGAGTACAAGCGGCTCGCTGAGCGCATGAGCGGGCAGCAGCTCGATGGCTTCTACAGGGCGTGGCTCAGCAGCACCAAGCCCGCAGCGACGAAGGCCAACGGCCTCTGACTGGCGCGACACGGCCCGGAGCCTGGTCACGGCGACTGTGAACTGAGTAACATGCCTCCACGAGCAGGCCGCTTCCCTGATCGACCTTGTCCCACCCGAGTCGGTCATGGCCTCGGTCGAGAGCTGGAGGTTTCGATGGTCGACGACGTACCCGAGAGCACCAGACAGACCGAGCGGTCCGATCGCAGCCCGTGGAACTGGCTGCTTCTGGTGCCATTGATCGCCACGCTCATCCCGCCGTTCTACAACAGATTGCAGCCTGACCTGTTCGGCATCCCGTTCTTCTACTGGTATCAGCTGGCTGCGATCGCAATTGGTGTCAGCACCACTCTGGTCGTCTACCGGATCACGAGGCGGTAGCGATGTTCGACAACGTCAACGGTGTCGAGCTCACCGTCTTCACCATTCTCTTCATCGCGGTCAGCGTCCTCGGCTTCGTCGCCGCACGGTGGCGCCGCGCCGACGATCTGGAGCACCTCGACGAGTGGGGACTCGGCGGCCGCAACTTCGGGTCGTGGATCACCTGGTTTCTGATCGGCGGCGACCTCTACACGGCGTACACGTTCGTGGCGGTGCCGGCCCTGGTCTTCGGCGCGGGTGCCATCGGGTTCTTCGCCGTCCCCTACACGATCGTGGTTTACCCGATGCTGTTCCTGGTGCTGATCCGGCTCTGGTCGGTGAGCCACGTGCACGGCTTTGTCACGCCCGCCGACTTCGTTCGGGCCAGGCACGGGTCGTCAACGCTGGCACTGCTCATTGCGATCACCGGCATCGTGGCGACGATGCCCTACATCGCCCTCCAGCTGGTCGGCATCGAGGCTGTCCTCAAGGCCATGGGCGTCACCGGTCACGTGCCCATCATCGTGGCGTTCGCGATCCTCGCGGCCTACACCTACAACTCGGGGCTGAGAGCGCCTGCGCTGATCGCGTTCGTGAAGGACGCGCTCATCTACGTCGTGATCATCATCGCTGTCATCGTCATTCCCTACAAGCTCGGCGGCTGGGACGCGATCTTCGGAGCCGCGGAGAAAAAGTTCGATGCCTCTCCTAACCCCGGTGACGGGGTCGTACTGGCCGGTCCGGCCCAGCTCCAGTACGCGACGCTGGCGTTCGGTTCGGCGCTCGCGCTGTTCCTCTACCCTCATTCAGTCACCGCTGTGCTCGCGTCTCGCGACCGCAACGTCATCAAACGCAACATGGCGGCGCTGCCGGCGTACAGCTTCGTCCTCGGGCTGCTCGCCTTGCTTGGCTACATGGCTGTCAAAGCCGGGGTGGTGCCTATCGGCGCCGATCCGGAGGCAGGGGTGCCGGGCGACGGCAACACGATCGTGCCTTTGCTCTTCGACCAGATGTTCCCGAGCTGGTTCGCCGGCGTCGCGTTCGCGGCGATCGGCATCGGCGCATTGGTGCCAGCAGCGATCATGTCGATCGCGGCCGCCAACCTCTGGACTCGCAACATCTACGTGGAGTACATCAACAAGAACGCCACCCCCAAGCAGGAGGCCAAGAGCAGCAAGCTTGCGTCGCTCGTGGTCAAGGCCGGTGCACTCGTCGCGATCATCGCCCTGGATCCGGAGTTCTCGATCGACCTCCAGCTCATCGGCGGCATCATCATCTTGCAGACCCTGCCGGCGGTGGCGATCGGTCTCTACACCCGCTGGTTCCACCGGTGGGCGCTCATCGCTGGTTGGGCTGCTGGTATGGCGGTCGGGTTCTGGGCCACGTACCAGATCCAGCAGAAGGTCTTCACGTCGCCGACTGAGTTCACGGTCAAGAAGGAGCATTTCGGCGGATCTGCATTCCCGCTCGAGAAGCTCGGCTTCGACACGACGTACACCATCTACGCCGGGTTCCTCGCCATCGTCGTCAACCTGATCGTCTGCGTGGTCGCAACGTTGGTCTTCCGCGCCTTGAAGGCGCCCGAAGGCGAGGACGCCACCAAGACGTCGGAGTACTTCGCCGACCAGGATGACCCGCGGTTGCGCGACCTGCCCGAGGTCGTCCACTAGGCGATGGCGGCGTACATCGCGTTCCTGCGGGCCGTCAACGTCGGCAAGCGGCAGGTCAAGATGGCATCGTTGCGTGAGCACCTCGCCGGGCACGGGTTCAATGAGGTCAAGACGTTCATCGCCAGTGGCAACGTCGAGGTGACGTCGACCCTGCGCAGCACCTCCGCGGTGGAGAAAAAGCTCGAAACGGTGCTCGAGAGCTGGCTGGGCTTCGACGTACCGACCATGGTGCGCACGCCGGAGCAGTTGGCCCAGGCGTTCGAGGCAGGGGAGAAGCTTGCGTCCCCGCTGCCGGGAGATCCCCGGCACTACCTCGCGTTCCTCCGTGACCAGCCGAAGGCGGCCGCGGTCGAGGAGCTCGAGACCTGGGACAACGAGGGCGAGCGAGCGCAGGTTGTCGGGCGTGATGTGCACCTGTGGCTCAGCTCGGCGACACCCCGACTGACGAACGCGCGGATGGAGAAGATCTTGGGCACAGTCGGCACCGCCCGCGACTGGAAGACGGTGACCAAGCTCGTCGCCACCTGGTGCTGACGTAGACGCGGGCTCGCCAAGGATTCCGCTGTCCGTTCACCGGCCGGCTGGCGCGGTCAGGCGATGGTGATGCCGGCCCCGCGCATCTGCTCGATCGCTGCAGCGGTCGAGTCGGGTGCGACGCCGGCGACGAGAGCCGTCAGCACTCGGGTGGTGAAGCCCTCGCGCCGAGCGTCGAGGGCGGTGGCGCGCACGCAGTGGTCGGTCGCGATGCCGCACACATCCGTGTGCGTGACGCCGTGCGCACGCAGCCAGTCGGCAAGCAGCGCGTTGTCGGCACTGCCTTCGAACCCGGAGTACGCCGCCTGGTGCTCACCCTTGAGGAACACGGCGTGGAACGGCTGCGGGTCGAGGTTGGGATGGAACGCCGCCCCCTCGCTCCCGACGACGCAATGCACCGGCCACGAGTCGACGAAGTCGGGGTGGTCGGAGAAGTGCCCGCCCGGGTCGATGTGATGGTCGCGGGTGGCCACGACGATGTCGTACTCGCGCTCCTCGGGATCGGCCTGTTGCCAATGATGCAGCAGGTCGCCGATCCGGAACGCCACCTGGGCGCCGCCATCGACGGCCAAGCTGCCCCCCTCGCAGAAGTCATTCTGTACGTCGACCACGATCAGAGCTTTCGTCACGGCACGCCCTTCCCATGAGTCCCGGAGAGACATACGGTACCCGCACGCCCCGCGCGTCGCCGCCACCGTCCGCCCCGCCAATGCGGGAATCCGGAGACCTTCAACAGCCTTGGCTTCAGGGAGTCGGCGTGCACCTTCCTGCATTTCCGGGGAGGTGCTGAGGGGGATCGGTGAGATCAGGACGCGAACGGATCCGTGGACGCGCCGCGGCCGTCCCCGATGTAGACGGTGCCGATCACCGGAGCACCGCCGGAGAGCTTGAGTGCCTCGTCGGGAAGCTCCGACATGGCCGCTCGGTGGCGTTCGCGGGCGACCTCGAGCGACTCCCGGCCGATCACCTCGCCGCCCCGCACCAGGGGCTGCAGCAGCTCGCGGTCGTCGCCGTCGTCGACCGGTTGCTCGCCGATTCCGATGACCTCGAGCTCGGCGATGCCTTCGGCGTTACGCCGGCGCAGCGCCCACTTGCGACCACCGATGGAGAGCTTGTCCTTGCTCTTCTTTGCCACCGCCACCAAGGGGGCGTCGGGGTCGGTCGAGATCGCCCGCGCCACCAGCTTGTAGACGAACCCGCTGGTCGGCTGCCCCGATCCGGTGACCAGAGATGTGCCGACGCCGTAGCCGTCGACCGGCGCCGCGGCAAGACCGGCGATGGCGAACTCGTCGAGGTCACTGGTCACGACGATCCGCGTCTTCGTGGCGCCGAGCTCGTCGAGCTGGCTGCGGACCCGGCGGGCGAGGACCGCAAGATCGCCGGAGTCGATGCGGACGGCGCCCAGCTCGGGCCCGGCGACGTCGACCGCGGTGCGCACGGCGTCGGCGATGTCATAGGTGTCGACCAGCAACGTGGTGCCCGCACCGAGAGACGTCACCTGCGCCTGGAACGCATCTCGCTCGGTGTCGTGCAGCAGCGTGAACGCGTGCGCTGACGTACCTGAGGTCGGTATGCCGTACTCGATCCCTGCCTGCAGGTTGGCAGTCGCTTGGAAGCCGGCGATGTACGCCGCCCGCGCCGCCGCCACGCCCGACCACTCGTGTGTGCGCCGCGAACCCATCTCGATGCACGGGCGCTCTCCAGCCGCACCGATCATCCGTGCCGCGGCCGACGCCACAGCCGTGTCGTGGTTGAGGATAGACAACAGCATGGTCTCGAGGAGCACCGCCTCTGCGAACGTCGACTCCACCACCAACAGCGGGCTGCCAGGGAAGAACACGTCGCCCTCGCCGTACCCCCAGATGTCGCCGGTGAAGCGGTACCCCGCGAGCCACTCGAGCGTCGGCTCGTCGACGACGCCGCACTCCCGGAGGTAGGCGAGCTGCTCGGTGTCGAAGCGGAAGGCCTCGAGCGCGTCGAGCGCCCGCCCGGTGCCCGCTACCACGCCATAGCGACGGCCGCCGTTGAGGCGGCGTCCGAAGAGCTCGAACGCGCTGCGCCGGTCCGCGGTGCCTGACCGCAACGCCGCCTGCAGCATGGTGAGCTCGTAGTGGTCGGTCAGCAAGCTGGTGGATCGCACAGCGCAAGACTAGGACTCCACCTTCCCCGGCTGGGAGCGACCAGCGTGGAAGGCGTCCCCGACGTACGCTCTAATGGCACCGATGACCGCCACGCCCGACGCCACCACAGTGGAGCGCCCCGACACGACCGAGGTCGTGCAGCTGGAGCTGCCCTGGATCACGCTGGTGTGGGACGACCCGGTCAACCTGATGTCCTACGTGGCGTTTGTGTTCTCCGACTACTTCAAGTACTCCAAGACCAAGGCGAGCCGGCTCATGATGCAGGTGCACACCGAAGGCAGGGCGGTGGTGTCGGCCGGCAGCAGGGAAGAGATGGAGCGTGACGTGCAGGCCATGCACTCCTACGGGTTGTGGGCGACGTTGCAGAAGAGCGACGAGTGACCGTCTTCCGCCACCGTCGCAGGGGGATGGTCGCGGCCGAGCTGCCGCCGTACGCCGCCGGCCTGCTGGCCAGCTTGGTCAGGCAGCTGGTCGAGCTGCTCAGCGACGGGGAGGTGCGAGCCACCGCCACCGAGGATCCCCTGGAGGCCATGCTCGACCTGGGCAGTCCTCGTGATACGCCACAGGATCCGGCGCTGCTTCGACTGCTGCCCGACGCGCACCGCGACGACCCGGAGGCATCGGCGGAGTTCCGCCGGTTCACCGAGCGAGGGCTGCGGGAGTCGAAGGTCGCCGACGCCCTGGTCGTGCTCGACACGTTGGGGCTCCCCGATGGCGAGTACGGCGAAGCCGACCTCGAGTTCGAGCTAGACGCCAACCAGCAACGTGCCTGGATGCGGTGCCTGACCGACCTGCGGTTGACGCTGGCCGAGCGGCTGGGCGTGGCGGCCGAGGACGACAGCTTCTGGGCGGGTCTCGCCGAGGACGACGAACGGTTGCCCATTTATGAGATCTACGGCTGGCTCAGCTACCTGCTCGAGTCGCTCATCGACGCGGCGAGGGTGTGAGGGTGTGAGGGCCGGTGAGGACGGGCACTGGGTCGATCCGCAACCGCTGCGACCGGTAGCCGACCGGCTCCGCAGCGGCTCCCTCGATCTTCATGCCTACGTCGACCAGCTCTGCGACCGGATCGAGCGGGTGGAGACCGACGTGCACGCGTACGTCGACGAGCCCGGACGCCGGGAGCGTCTGCACGCGGAGGCAGCCAGGCTCGCGCAGCATTGGCCTGAGCTGGAAGGCCGACCACCGCTGTTCGGCATACCCGTGGCCGTCAAGGACATCGTGCGGGTCGACGGCTTGCCGACGCGGGCGGGCTCCCGGCTGCCGCCGGAGGTGCTGGCGGGGCCGCAGGCTGGCATGGTCAGCCGGCTCCGTGACGCCGGTGCGCTGGTGGCCGGCAAGAGCGCCACCGCCGAGTTCGCCAACTTCGCGCCCGGTGAGACGCGCAACCCGCACGACCTCACCCGCACACCCGGTGGCTCGAGCAGCGGGTCAGCCGCTGCGGTGGCTGCCGCGACAGCGCTGCTGGCGACCGGGACCCAGACAGTGGGATCGGTGGTGCGACCGGCGGCGTTCTGCGGCGTCGTCGGCTGGAAGTCCACCCACGGGCGGGTGCCTAAGGACGGCGTGGTCGACCACTCGCCCAGCTTCGACTCGGTTGGCATGTTCGCCGCGGACGTCGACGGGGTGACGACCGCGGCGAAGGTGCTGTGTCCCAACTGGGCCGAGCCTCCGGCCGTGGACCGTCTCGTGGTCGGACTACCGGTAGGGAACTACCTCGACCAGGCCGACGTCGAGGCGTTGATCGTGTTCACCCGTCAGCTCGAGTTGCTGCGGGGAGCTGGTCACGAGGTGACCGACGTACCGTTCGCAGATCTGCTCGGCTCCTACCCCGAGCTCCTGGCTCACAATCTCACGATCAACCGATACGAGCTGGCCGCCACCCACCAGGCGTGGTTCGACGTGCACCGCGACCTCTACCGTCCCCAGACGGTGGGGGCGATCGAGCACGGCCGCAGCATCAGCGACGCGGCGTACGCCGAGGCCCGCGCTCACCTGGACGACGTGCGTGCCGCCGTCGATGAGCGGCTCTCGGCCGCGGGGGTCGACCTGCTCGTCGCACCCGCCGCGCTTGGGGCGGCTCCGGTCGGCATCGACACCACTGGCGACCCGGCGATGGCGCTGCCATGGACCTACGCCGGTCTGCCCGCCGTCAGCCTGCCGGGGGCCTCGACGGCCCTCGCTCTGCCACTAGGGTTGCAGCTGGTCGGGCGGGCCGGGTCGGACGAGGCGCTGCTCGCGGCCGCGGCCACCCTCGAACCCGTTGTCGGCAGCTGAGCGTTTGTCTGGCCCTTGCGCTTCGCCACCCCTTCTGATTCGCCACCCCCCTTCCGATTCGCCACCCCCCTTCCGATTCGTCCGACTGGGTCTGGCGTGAACGAACCGCGCTGGCTCGGACGAATCTGGGGTCGTGCGGATCGTCCGACTTGGCCTCGGGTGAACGATCCGCGCTGAGTCGGACGAATCGGTGACCGTCGGCGGCATCTCAAGATTCGGACGCCGCCGGTGTTCGGCAAGGTACGCCGCAAGACGCGCCGTACCCTGGCCCGGTGCTGAAGATCAGCGGTGGCATCCGCGACGCGATCGTTGCTCATGCCCGCCGGGACCATCCCGACGAGGCCTGCGGGATTGTGGCGGGAGCCGAGGACGGCGACGAGCCGACCCGATGGGTCCCGATGCTCAACGCCGCCCGCTCGCCCACGTTCTACGAGTTCGACCCGTCGGAGCTGCTGACGCTTTATCGCGAGCTCGATGACCGTGACGAGGTGCCGGTGGTGATCTACCACTCGCACACCGCGACCGACGCCTACCCGTCGAGGACGGACATCGGCCTGGCGATGGAGCCCGACGCGCACTACGTGCTCGTATCGACCCGCGAGTGCGGCAACGCTGACGGCCCGGTGGAATTTCGCTCGTTCAGAATTGTTGACGGAGTCGTCACCGAAGAAGACGTCGAGCTCGTCGGCAGGGCAGCCAACTAGGCACTGTTGGGCTCTGTCTCGCCGCGACAAGGAAGGCACCGTTCGCCATGGCAGTTGAAGTTCGGATTCCCACGATCCTGCGCACCTACACCGACGGGGCCAAGGCTGTCGACGCCAGTGGTGCGACCGTGGCCGAGGTGATCGACGACCTCGAGGCCCGCCATGGCGGCATCAAGGAGCGGCTCGTCGACGGCGGCGACCTCCGCCGCTTCATCAACGTCTACATCAACGACGAAGACGTCCGTTTCACCGGTGGCGTCGACACTCCCGTCAAGGACGGCGACACCCTTGTCGTGTTGCCGGCCGTTGCCGGCGGCTGAGGCGTCCGATGAGGTACGACGACCTGCTCGCCTCGGTCGGCAACACGCCCCTGGTCGGGTTGCCACGGCTGTCGCCGTCCCCCGACGTACGCCTATGGGCCAAGCTGGAGGACCACAACCCCACCGGTTCGCTCAAGGATCGCGCGGCGCTGCGAATGGTGGTCGAGGCCGAGAAGGACGGACGGTTGCGCCCCGGCAGCGTCGTACTCGAGCCCACGTCGGGCAATACCGGGATCTCGCTGGCGATGGCGGCCAAGCTCCGCGGCTACCGCCTCGTCTGCGTGATGCCTGAGAACACCTCAAGCGAGCGCCGCCAGCTGCTGGCGGTCTGGGGCGCCGACATCGTGAGCTCCCCGGCCGCCGGCGGCTCCAACGAGGCGGTCCGCGTCGCCAAAGAGCTGGCGCAGGAGCATCCGGACTGGGTGATGCTCTACCAGTACGGCAACCAGGCCAACGCTGATGCGCACTACGAAGGAACCGGTCCGGAGATCCTCGAGGACCTGCCGTCCATCACCCACTTCGTCGCCGGACTCGGCACGACGGGGACGCTGATGGGGGTCGGCCGGTTCTTCCGCGAGCACAAGCCGCAGGTGCGGATCGTCGCCGCCGAGCCGCGATACGGCGAGCTCGTCTACGGCCTGCGCAACCTCGACGAAGGCTTCGTGCCGGAACTGTACGACGAGACGCTGATCGACTCGCGTTTCTCCGTGGGCCCGGGCGACGCCGTACGCCGGACCCGAGAGCTCCTCGAGCAGGAGGGCATCTTCGCGGGCATCTCCACCGGAGCGATTCTGCACGCTGCCCTCGCCCAGGCGGCCACGTGCGTGCATGCGGGAGAGTCGGCCGACATCGTGCTGGTCGTCTGCGACGGCGGCTGGAAGTACCTGTCGACCGGCGCCTACGAGGGAACCGTCGACGAGGCCGAAGCACGCCTCGACGGTCAGCTCTGGGCCTGACCTCACCCCACTGCCCATCCTCCGGCCTTGCGCGCTGGCGCCGGCCCGGTTCCGGAAGGCACCCGGCTGTGGGCTGGGCTGTTGTGGGCCGGTGAGGGGGCGGCGCCCTGTGATGCGACTGCGCTGTGATGCGACTGCGCTGTGATGCGACTGCGGGAGTTCGGGCTGACCGGGCTCGAGGAGCAGGACGGAGTTCATGTCGCCGTTGACCACCAGCGCACGGTGGTGCCCCCGGCGGGCCTTGTTATCCATCGCCGTCGGCGGCTCGAACGCCTTGTGCATCCGGCCCGTGTTCCCTGCCTCGTGAGGGTGGAGGATGCAGCACTTCATCGCGCTTCTCGGCTGCAGCGCACGTCCCTGGGCCTGGGACTGCTGGCAGATGTCTGTCAGCAACGGCTCACTACCCCGCACCGACTGCGCGAGGCGCTCGTCGACCTGCCTAAGCTGAAGTCTCGCAAGGCGGTGTGGGCGATACTCGACGACATCGCCGTCGGCGCTCACGCCTTCGTGGAGATCAGCTACCTTCGCCTGGTCGAGCGGCCGCACGGCCTCCCTGCGCCGGGTCGTCAAAAGCGCCGGCTCTAGCCTCGGTCGGCGCGTCTGGCGCGACGGCGAGTACCTCGAATGGGGCGTCGTCCTTGAGCTCGACGGTCGCCCCGGACACGAGGGAGCGGCGGATCGCGCTGCTGATCGCCGTCAGGACTCCGTTGGGGTAGGCCAAGGGCTGGTGACGCTCCGCAACGGCTTCGATGAGGTACTCGACAACTGTTGCCGGACAGCGGCGGTGGTAGCGCGGGCATTGCAAGCGCGAGGGTGGCAGGGCGAGCCGCGCGAGGCGGCCCCGGTTGCACGTTGACTGCCGCGCTTCAATCCCTGGGGCAACCAACGCCGTTCGTGGCTCGTTTTCTGGATGCGGGTAGAACCTGCAGGCCCTGGCCAGGGCGAACTTCCCCAAACGTCGTACGCCCAAGCGTTGAGCAACCCTACGCAATTTCCGGCCAGTCCGGGGCCTGGGAGCAGCAGGATGGGAAGGGTAGGCTGCTGACGGAACCAAGCCCTCTTCCTCTGCGAGGTTGTCGTGCGCGAGATCGTCGTCTTCAGTGGCAGCGCCCATCGTGGGCTCGCCCGCTCGATCTGCCACTCGCTGGGGGTCAAACCCTCGCCGGTAGAGATCACCCGGTTCAGCAACGACTGCCTGCAAGCACAGCTCCAGGCCAACTGCCGCCAACGCGACGTCTATATCGTGCAGCCGCTGGTGCCGCCGACGCAGGAGCACCTGATGGAGCTGCTGCTGATGATCGACGCCGCCAAGGGCGCCTCCGCGGCGCAGATCACCGCGGTCATCCCCTTCTATGCCTATGCTCGCTCGGACAAGAAAGACTCATCGCGCATTTCTCTCGGCGGCCGGCTGGTCGCCGACATGCTTCTCGCGGCCGGCGTCGACCGCATCCTCACGATGACTCTTCACGCGCCTCAAGTGCACGGGTTCTTCTCCGTCCCGGTAGACCACCTCACTGCCCTCGGTGTGCTCGCCGACCACTTTCGCGATCGCGACCTCAGCGACACCGTCGTCGTCTCGCCCGACCTCGGCAACGCGAAGACCGCGACGCTGTTCGCGCGGCTCCTCGGCCTGCCTGTCGCCGCGGGGAGCAAGCAGCGACTCGGTGACGACGCGGTGGTCATCGACGCCATCGTCGGTGACGTGGCCGGCAAGAAGGCAATCGTGCTCGACGACGAGATTGCCACCGGTAGCTCGATCGTCGAACTGCTCGACAAGCTCCGTGAGCTCGGCTGCGTCGAGGCGGCGGTGGCCTGCACCCATGGCCTCTTCGTCGACAAGGCAGTGGCCCGCCTACGCGACCATCCGGCGATCAGCGAGGTCGTCACCACCGACACGGTGCCGGCGCCAGCCGACTGGCCGGAGCTCAAGATCCGGACGGTCGCGGGGCTCTTCGCTCAGGCCATCTCGCGCGTGCATGCCGGCGAGTCCGTCAGCTCGCTGTTCGACGGTGTGGACCCCACCCACGCCCCGCCGCAGCCCACGCTGCCGTTCGACGAGGCGTGAGCCCTCCCGTTCGCGCCTGGCCCGGCTCAACCCCCGACCCTCCTTGCTGCTGGCCCGTCTGACCACTGCCCGCTGTTACCCCAGAGCCGTCGGCTGCGCGGCGCCCGAGGTGCGGGTGAGGTGTGTCGTGCGTCGCAACCGCGGCCAAACGCGCCGTCTGCGTCGTACGCTCGCAACAATGGCGGACGCTCCCATCGGTATTTTCGACTCCGGCTTCGGCGGCCTGACAGTTGCCCGGGCTGTGCTCGACCAGTTGCCGCACGAGCCGGTCCTCTACCTCGGCGACACGGCACGCCAGCCCTACGGACCCAAGCCGATCGGGGAGGTCCGCGAGTACGCCCTTGAGTGCCTCGATCACCTGGTCGACCGCGGGGTCAAAGCGCTGGTGATCGCCTGCAACTCAGCCAGCGCCGCCATGCTCCGAGACGCTCGCGAACGCTACCCGGTGCCTGTGGTCGAGGTGATCTTCCCCGCCACCCGCCGCGCTGTCGCAGCCACCCGCTCCGGGCAGGTAGGGGTGATCTGCACCGAGGCCACCAAGCAGTCGATGGCGTACGACGACGCGTTCGCCGCGGCTGCCCAGGTGACGTTGACGACGCAGGCATGTCCCCGGTTCGTTGAGTTCGTCGAGGCGGGTGTGACCAGCGGGCCGGAGCTGATCGATATCGCCGACTCCTATCTCGCGCCGCTCGTCAACCAGGGTGTGGACACCTTGATCTTGGGCTGCACGCACTACCCGCTCCTCACCGGAGTGATCTCCTATGTGCTCGGCGACCAGGTGACGTTGGTGTCGAGCGCCGAGGAGACGGCCAAGGACGTCTATGCGCTGCTGCTGCGCAACGGGCTCGAGCGCCCTTCCGGTCTGCCCGAGCCGGCACACCACTTCCTCACCACCGGCCGCCCAGACGAGTTCCGCACGACCGGGCGGCGGTTCCTCGGTCCCGAACTCGACCTGGTCGACCAGTTCGCCTGGGTGGGTGTATGACCTCGGGTTCCGGTGGGGATGCCACACCGCCCACTGGTGCAGGCATGACGCTGACCGTCGTCGGGTGCTCGGGGTCGTTTCCTGGTCCAGAGTCTGCGGCGTCGTGCTATCTCGTCGAGGCGCCGTACGACGGTGGCGCGTTCCGGCTGCTGCTCGACCTTGGCAGCGGCGCGCTTGGGCCGCTGCAGCGGATCACCTCGCTGGAGTCGATAGATGCGGTGGCGTTGTCGCATCTGCACGCCGACCACTGCCTCGACCTGTGCGGCTTCTACGTGGTGCGCAAGTACCACCCCGACGGCGCCTGGCCGAGGTTGCCGGTCTATGGCCCGGCGGGGGCTGCCGAACGGATGTGTCGCGCGTACGACATCGCACCCAACCCCGGGATGCAGGAGGAGTTCACCTTCCACACCTACCCGAACGGCGAATTCGCCATCGGCCCGTTCACCGTGACCGTCTGTCAGGTCAGCCATCCGGTGGCGGCGTACGCCTTGCGCATCACCGACGGCCATCGGACGTTGGTGTACTCCGGCGACACGGGGCCGTGCACCTCGCTCAACGAGCTCGCCAAGGACTGTGACCTGCTGCTGGCCGAGGCGTCGTTCCTGGAGGGGCCGGACAACCCACCGCACCTTCATCTCACCGGCAAGCAGACGGCTCTCATCGCTGAGGCGGCCGGGGCCGGGCGCCTGGTGCTGACCCACATCCCGCCGTGGCACTCGCGAGACGCGGTGCTCGCCGAGGCGGGCCCGCACTTCGGTGGGGACGTGTCGCTCGCAGCGCCCGGTACGACGTACGAGGTGTGAACCATGCGGCAGGGTCGTCCCCAAGTCCGCCGAGACTGCGGTCTCAGGCGGTGCGAAGGAAAGCCGAGTTCTTCTTCCTGAGGACCTGCTTGACGGCGTGTCCGTAGTCGTCGAGCGGGAGCGGGATCCGCCCCTCGTTCCGGGCATGGAGACGGCCGAATGCGAAGGCAGCCGCCCCGGCGTCAGGGTCGTGCCCGAGACGGAGAAGCCACTCTCCCAAGGCCACCGCGTCGAGATGGTCGCCGAGCTGCGACTGGACATGTTTCGCCGCGTTGGCCAGCCGGTGTGCCGGATCGCCGAGCGCGGGCTCGGCGACCTCGAGCGAGTAGCGCAGGCGCTTGGCGCACTTGCGCACCTCATGCAGCGACGAGGTTCTCTCGTCAGGCC
>JACCVZ010000055.1 GCA_013697905.1 Nocardioidaceae bacterium | reverse complement strand
CTCTACTAGTGGTATCACTAGTGACGGTTACGACACTGCCAGGAGGCGGAATGGATGCGATCAAGGGCGGTGGACGGAGTGCCATCGCCGGAGCGGCTCTGGCGATCGCCGGGAACGCCGTGGTGCTGGCCGCCGACCCAGCGGTCTCGGACGACCGGGTCAGCTATCCCCTCTCAACCCATTCCTTCCAGCTCGGCCAGGTCTTCTTCGCCCTCACCCAAGCGCTGATGGCCTGGGGAATCTTGGCGCTCGTCGGATCGGAGATCGCCGGGTCGGGCCGAGCCGCGCGGGTGTGGAGCAAGCTCGCGGTGGCCGGCATGCTCCTGACCGTACTGGGGGAGCTAGCCCTGATCCCGGTGGCCGGTTCGGACGCCGACGCAGCCGCAACGTCAGCCGCAACCACCGTATTCGGTTTAGGCGTGCTCCTCGCCGACGTCGGACTGATCGGGTTCGGCGTCCTCGCGCTACGGCTACGTCAGTGGTGGCTCGGGTGGGCCGCCCTGCCCCTGGTCCTGGGTCTCTTCCAAGTGCTGATCGTCACCCCCGTCTCGTTCGCCTTCGGCTTCGCCAGCACCGAATCGTTCCTAGTGATCGCAGTAGCGGACCTGCTGGTGGCCCTGATCGGCCTAGGACTGCTGCGCAACCCGGTCGCCGAGGAGTCGCGCAGGTTCCCGCACCCGCAATCTGCCTGACCCAGGGCCCAGCGACCGACGACCCAAGGCAGAACCGCGCCGTGCCCGGCCGCACGACAAGATCACGAACGCCCTCAACTCGGCATGACAGTGCCGTTCGATGGTCCGGCACCAGGCGTGTTCGTAAGTCGTCGTGGATTAACCGGCCCGGCCCGGGATGAGCGTTGCACTCTCTCTATCGCATGTTTGCCGGCGAGACCTACCCCGGTCCGTAAGTGGATTCTCTGGGCGGGAACATGCATGCTGCCAAGGTTTGGTCGGCGCAGAGAGACGCCGGCGACGACCGGTGCCGGGGGCCTGTCGGCGACTAGTGAGTGGTCGGACGGTGTAAGCGCGCAAGGCATCGGTCGACGGGGCAGCGAGGGAGTGTAGGGCGTGAGCGTCGTGCGCGTCGAACGGGCGGCGTGAGTCCTCGCGAAAGAGGGTCATCCCTCCCCACATCAGGCCACGGTCGCGTAGCGCGAGCCTGAGCTCGGAATGGAATCCCTGGGGGAGGAGCACCTCGCGCAACCGGAAGCTGTGTCGTGCCTGTGGATGGTCTAGAGAAAGCACTCCGAAAGGCACCGCCGCTGAGGCGAGTTCGCGGTATCTGTTCACGTCGGTCATCAGGGCTTGGTTGCTGGCCAGCTCCGCCGCATGCTCGGTTCCTCGTCACCCCGAACTGGCAGGTGCGTGGCGCGCCCTGGACGTTCGCACCTTCGACCCCGGACCCGAGGACTCAGCAAAGCGTTGGGACTTGGTGACCTCGCAGGTCATGCACCTTCCCGACGGCGAAATGGTGGACCTCACCCGTAGGCTCGGCGCAGCGATCGCGCCCGACGGCACACTGATCGTCGTAGGCCACCACCCCGATGACCTCATGACCGGACTGCGACACGGTCGGCGCAAGTTCCTGGTCACCCCAGAGGATCTGATGCCCGCTGTCGACCTGGAGGGGTGGACGGTCGAGGTCGTCGGGGCCCGCAATCGCATGATGGCTTGGCCTGACGGAAAACAAGTCTCGTGAGCGACTCGGTCCTGCGCGGCCATCTTGTGGGTGAGTCAATCGACTAGCGTCGCATCCACGTCATCGTGAACCTGCGGCTTAGCCGTTCTGCTCAAACGTCACCAGTAAGCCCTCAACGCCGCCAGGTCCGATGCGTCCCTTGATGTCGGCGGCGGTGATCGACTTCAGCTGCCAGCCTTGTGCGCCATGCTCGTTGAGTAGCTTCTCGAGCTTCTCTCCGCTCATCTTGCCGCCGATCATCTTCTCTCGAACCTCGACGACTTTGTATGTGTAGGCCATGGGTCTCCTCAATTCTGGTCGCGGCTGCCGGCGCCCGCTCGGCCGGACACCGCATGCAGTTCTTCAACGTACCGGTGGCGACCGCCCCTTACTCCTGCAGACGGCACGGTCGTACCGAACGGGATGACACCCGCCAGCGTGGGGCTTGCTCCGACTCGCAGACGATGTGGTCAATGTCGCTTCGCGGCACTGACCCGGCAACGCAGACGGTCAAGGAGTCCTCGTCGAAGCGGACGGTGCCGTTCGTCGCCAAGCGGGCTGAATCAGCTGACCCGCCGCACCACCTCGGCCACTGCCTCGCGGAGGGCGGCCCGTTTGATGTCCCACCGCCCAAGCGTGTCTGCGACGATCCGGTCGTCGACCCGTGCAAGGCCGAGTAAGAGATGCTCAGTCCCGATGTAGTTGTGGCGGAGCGCGATCGCCTCGCGCAGTGCTAGCTCCAACGCCTTGCGGCTGGCACGCGAGAACCCGACCCTTCCCGCGTGACGGTTAAACCCTCCCAGGTTGCGGTCGATGCGACGCACTACCTTGTCGAGGTCAATGCCAATCGTGGCCAGAGCCTCGGCGTCGTCCTCGTCGAAGCCGTCACCATACTGCCCCCTGCGGCGGTCCAACTCTGCTCGAACCTCGGCTACGGAAGCTCCGAGACCCTCGAGAACCCTGTTTGCCAGGCATCCGCGCTCGTCGAGAAGCGCCATCAGCAGGTGCTCCGGTCGCACCTCGGGGGAGGACGACTCCTCGGCGTACGTCCTGGCCGCCTGCACAACCTTGCGCGCCGGCTTGGTGAACCTCTCTAACATCACGTCCTCCTATGCTTCTTGTGCGCCGCCTGTCGACTGACTCCGAGCACGTCGGCGATCTCCTGCCGGGACCAGCCTTGATCCCGGGCTCGGCCTACCTGCGACGCCTCGAGTTGCTCAAGCAGCCGCCCGAGGGCTCGTACCGCCCGCAGGCCGGTCTGTGGGTGGCCGTCCGTTGCCGCCGTGGTGAGTTCATCGATTTCACCCATGCATGTCAACTTACGTTGACGGGCATCGCGGCGTCAACCTATGTTGACGAATGGGTTCCAGCAGGGGAGAAGGTGAGGACGGACCGTTCGACGCCGGTACGCCGAGCGGGCCCTTCTCCGTTGCCGGGGTGGCGTGCTCGTTGGCCGTCTGCGCCGAGATCGGGAGCGAGCCGCCATACCGGCATGATGCGACGCTTGTGCTCGCGCCCGCAGCGCCGGGCCTGCACGGTCCCCGTCGCCGCAGCGACGCAGGCCGGAAGCAGGGCTTCGACTGGTGGCGGGGAAGCGTGATTGATGACGCCCGGCGGCTGCTGGCACCGGGCTGCTGGCTGGCGGTGTCCACCCAGGCCGGTGCGACGGACGACGAGGACTTTCCGGGCTGGGCGGCTCTCATCGGTGCGGGCGGCCACGTTGTTGCGGAGCTTCCTGATTGGCGGGAAGGAACGCTGGTCGTCGGCCTGCCTGCTTGAGCGCTGGATGTCTTGATCGTCAGCGAGAGCGTAGGTGGATGCGGTCCGCGAGCCGACGTAGCTGCGCGCGCGCCGACGCCAGCTTCGAGTCGTCTCGAGACCCCAGCAGTTCCCACCGGCCACCGCCGCGTCCCGACTGGCGCACCTTGGCGCGGGCAGCGTCGCGTTGCAGCGTGCGCTCCCGGATGACCAACAGAAGCTGGGCAATCGACTCGGTGGCGGCCCCCAGCAGCTCGCTGTCGCCGATCTGGTCGGGGTGCGCCAGCGTGGCACCGTGACGCGGCGCCGGCCGCAGCTCCTCGAGGTCGCCGACGACGTCGTAGCCGGACGCTTCGAGCTGGGCGATCTTCGTCTCGGCCACCGATGTCAGACGAGCCGCAACCTCGTCCGACACCCCGAACCGACGGCCACCACGAGGCGACAGCACCCGCTGCACGAGGTTTCCGCGGATCCAGCGGGCTGCCTCGTGGGCGCCGGTGATGGGTTTGTCGACGTGCTCGTTGACCCGGCGCAGCAGCTCGGCCTCGACCACGCCGAGCGACGCGTTCGGCCGCGCGACGGTGAGGTCGCACGAGTCCGGGTCGATGCCGACGATGCCAGCGAAGCGGCGCCACAGCTCGTCGGGTGCCGATCCCGACCGGGGGACGGTGAGCAGGTGCACCCGCTCAGCCGGAAGGTCACGTCCCCATCGCGACAGCACCCCGACCGGGTCGATGGCCTGGAAGCTCCACTCCCGGTGCCGGCCGGTGCGCTTCTCCGGGTCCCAATCCGAAAGCGGTGTCGAGAATCGGTACTTCAGGTGCTCCTGCCAGGTAGCCGACACCTGGCTGACGAACTCGCGGGCGTTGAAGATCACGTGAACCTCGGCCGGTGCGAGGTCGGCGATGGCCCTGGCCGCCTGCCTGGCCGATGCGACGCCGAGGGTCTCATGGCTGATGACCGCGGTGGGGCCGTCGAAACTAAGCGCCTCGTCGACGAACCGCTGCCACGCCAGCTGGGCGTTCGGGTCGAGCTTCTTCAGCCGCGGGTGCTCCCGCACCACCAGGCTTGCGTGCACGTGGTCGATCCAGCGCGTCCCGACGTACAGGACGCCTTGGTGCATCAGCCGCTCGCGGTTGCCCAGCATGACGTCCTGCAGGTACGTCGTGCCCGTCTTCGGCCCTCCGATGTGGAGGAACACCCGGTCCGTCATAGCTTCCCTCGGTTGCCTGGCCTGCGCCCGGCGAATTGCCTAGAGACTGTCGGCGTAGGTTCCAAGCAGCTCCTTCAGTCGTTTCTCGTCCCGGTCAGCGACCGGAATCAGTAGTTCCTGCACGATGTCGGAGAGCTGGGCGACGCGCATCCCGAGCGCCCGTTCTTCCTGGATCTCCTCCTCGAGCTCCTCAATTCGGGCGGCGAGACGGTCGAGCTGCTTCGTCATCTTGTCCATCCGCCGCATCTGCTCGTCGTCGCGGTTCTGCAGGGCATCGAGCCGCTCGCGCAGGCGTCCCGCCGACCTCATCACCGACAGCATGGTGCCTCCTCGTCGGGCCGGAAAGCCGGCTGTTTCATCGCTGCCACACCACGGTGAGGCGGCAGATGTCTGGGTCCTCGTCCTGGTACGGCGCCAAACCGCTCCCCTCGAGACGGTCAACCACGCTTCCACCCGCTGCCTTGATCTCGCGGCAGATCTCGTCCGGGTCCAGGAAGCGGCGATAACCGGCGTACGTGTGGGGACGCTCCTTGTCGCGATGCGTTCTGAACTCGAGGAAGGCTCGGCCCCCTCGTCGTAGCGTCATGTCGAGGAAGCGCCAGGTGTTCGAGATCCCGTCCCGCTCGAGCTGGTGAAGCAGGAAACGGGCGTACACGGTACGCGGCGCGGGCAGCTCGCGCGCCACGATGGCGGCCCTCGTGACCGTGGTGCGGTAGTCGTACAGGTTCACCGATGCGAACGTGGCCGGGAGGCCGGCGGCTGCGGCCTTCTTCCGAGCCCGGCCCAGGGTCGCCGGAGAGAAATCGAGGCCGGTGGTCGGGTGCCCCTGTTCTGCGAACCACAAGGAGTCGCGGCCGTTGCCGCAGCCCAGGTCGATCACCGCCGCCCCGGGCTCCAGCTGGGGCAGCACCCACGCGCCGAACGGCGACGGCTCGGCAGGGATGTCGATGCCGAGCATGCCACCGTAGAGGCGGTCCCAGTACCGTCGCCGTTTCATCGACTGTATGAACCAGCCGTTGAAGCGCCGCTTGACCGCCCGCGGGATGTCGTACGCGAACGCTGGGTCAGGCACCCGCCAGCTCGGACCGTACGACGCCTCCAAGAGGGCATCGGTGTCGGCCGGTGCAGGCATCGTCCGACCCTCGAACTGCACGGTGCCGAGCGGGAGAATCGCCTCGCGCGGGAGGGGAGCCCCGACGCTCGCCGTCTCATACAACGTGTCGCCGACGTAGAAGCAGGCATAGACATCGATGGGTGTTGCCTGGCCGTGCTCGCTGGGGACGCTGACGGCGCAGAAGCTCCCCGTGCGGGTGCTGACACTGAGCCCGCGCGCCTGCAGTGTTCGGGAGACGTGGAACATCTCTCGAGCAACGTCGGTGGGATGCTCGTGGCTGCTCAGGTACGCCAGGTCGACGTCACTGTCGTGACCGATCATCGTGCCGTCGCGCACCGCTCCCAGCAGGGAGCCGAAGGCGATCCAGGCAGAGAGGCCGCACTCCTCCCGCAAGATTTCGAGGATGAGCTCGGCCCGGTTGAGCAGGTCGTCGCGGATCTCCCGGCTCTGGTGGGCGAACGGCCGCTGGATGAACCCCCACTTGTCGATGACCCGCAAAGCGCCGCCCGGACCCTCGAACCGGACCCGTTGCGTGCCAGCTCCGAACGCGTGGTCTTCCTCGAAGATCACCCGTTCGTTGTGGTGCTCCATGACGGTCACCGTCGTGATGCCGTCGAGCGACGGCATCAGCAGGCGCGGCCACGGCACCCAGCGGTCGCCGCTGGAGTCGGGCCGGAACTCGAACGGGGCGATCGACCAGACCCGGCGGCCGTCGAAGAGCACGTCGGTGGTGGCGTCGACCTCGGCCGGGAGAGTGAGGCCTTCGTCGCTGACTCGTGGCCTGGGCGTTGGCCCAGTGGCAGCGAGGTGAGAGCTCACGAGGTCAGTCATTCCCGGCGGCGTCGTACATTGGCTGCGCAGCCATCGAAGCCTCCGTCTCTGCTCGACAAGACGATCGCGGTCACGATAGCGGCTGATGGCAGTGATCTGGCGGAGGGACACTAGATTCGACGCCATGACCTCCCGCGCCTGGACCACCGATGACCTGCCCGACCAACGGGGCCGCACGATCGTCGTTACCGGAGCGAACAGCGGCCTCGGGCTGGCGACCGCCCGTGCATTCGTGCAGGCGGGTGCCCATGTGGTGCTTGCCGTTCGTGACGAGCGGCGCGGTCGCGCGGCGGCCGCCAGTCTGACCGGATCGGGCTCGACCGAGGTGCGCGCTCTCGACCTCGCCGACCTGACGTCGGTGCGGACGTTCGCCGACCAGTGGGGCCGGCCTCTCGACGTCCTGGTCAACAACGCCGGGGTGATGGCGGTGCCGAAGCGGCGCACAGCCGACGGTTTCGAGATGCAGATCGGCACCAACCACCTGGGGCACTTCGCGCTGACCAACCTGCTGCTGCGCCATCTCACCGACCGGGTTGTCACCGTCTCGTCGGCGGCGCACCGGATGGGCAAGATCGACTTCGACGACCTGAACTGGGAGCGCCGCCGCTACTCGCGCTGGCCGGCGTACGGGCAGTCGAAGCTGGCAAACCTGCTCTTCACCCTCGAGCTACAGCGCCGCCTCGACGCGGCCGGTTCGAACCTTCGCGCTCTTGCGGCCCACCCCGGCTACGCCTCCACCAACCTGCAGAGCCATAGCGGCAACGTGCTTCAGAACGCTCTGATGGCGCTCGGCAACAAGCTCTTCGCACAGTCCGACTCGATGGGTGCGCTGCCATCCTTGTACGCCGCGACGGCCGACCTGCCGGGCGCGAGCTACGTGGGACCCGACGGGCTGCGCGAAAGCCGCGGTCACCCAACCCTCGTCGGCCGCAGCGACCGGGCCAGCGACACCCTGGCCGCGACCCGGCTCTGGGGGCTCTGCGAACAGCTCACCGGTACGACGTTCGGGCTCGCCAACGCTGCCTAGACAGGGCCGGCTGCCGAGTCAGCCCTTCGCAGGTGACGGGTGGTGAGCCGAGTAAGGGACCTCGTCGCACATCTGATGTGCGGGGTGCACGGCCTTCGGGAACCGGGCCGAGTCGGCCCAGGAGCCCAAGCTGGACTGGAGGGCGCCGGCTGAGCTCCCGCTCCCGACCTGTGCCTGGGTGCTGCCGGTGGCAGCGGCCAGGGCGAGGAACGTTCCGGCGACGACTGCGGCAAGGCGACGGATCTTCATGCTGGGACCTCCGGGTCCTGCGCGGAGCCTCCGCGTCAGATCCCGTCCAGTATCACCCGCGACGGTGAACAAATCCAACGGCGCTTCACCGACAGTCAGCCGGCGAGGCGGTCGATCGCGCGCGCGAGCTGCACGTCATTGTCGGTGATGCCGCCCTCGGAATGCGTCGACAGCCGGAACGTGACCGTCGTGTAGCGGATGTCGATGTCCGGGTGGTGGTCGCGCTCGTCAGCCACTGCAGCGACGTCGGCGACGAGGCGGATGCCGTCGGCGAAGGTCGACGCTTCGACCGACCGCACGAGCGCGGCGTCCTCCCGGGTCCAGTCGTTCAGGTCGGATAGTGCCGCGGTGATCTGCTCGTCGGTCAGGATGCCAGCCATGTTGTCACTCTAGGACCTCATCGGCTGGTCAGGATCAAGCCGGCTCCGCGGGATGGCGTACACGAACCGATGACCGGGGTATTCCGAGCAGTTCCACAACGAGTCGCGCTGCGGCCAGTAGGTCAGGTCTTCGGGTCCGACGGACAGCGCTTCGCGAACCTCGCGGGCCGCCTCCCCGGCTTTTCGCACCCACATCGACCCGGGCGTACGGGAGCCGCGGCTCGTCGAGATGTAGTAGGTGCCGCCGACGACGGTCGCACCCTGCATGTGCGGGAGCTGGTCGAGCAGGAGCTCCAGCGGTCGAGCTGTGCCCTCCTGCATCGCCAGCGCCGCCCGCTCCGCGTCGAAGCCGAAGCGGATGAGCCTGTTGTCGATCCCCTTCTTGCCGTACTCCCCGGCGATCAGCTGGTGCTCCTCGCCGCTGCGGTCGAGCGATACGAACGAGAACTTGAACGGAAGGAAGCCACGGTCATTGACGGCACGGTAGGACGTCCGCTGCGGCAGCACGTAGCGGTAGCCGCGCCGTCCGGCTGATCCGTCAACGCGGCAGATGTCGTCGAGGTCGAACGTCCGCATACCACCGCGGGTGTCGGCGACGAGGATCGACGGGCCGTACCAGACGATTCCGCCGGCGTGCACAGGCACGGGTCGCATCGTCACCTTGCGGGTCGCCCAATGGCGCCTCGGCTCCACCAGCAGCACATGGCGGTACCGCGGCGCCGACTCGTCGGTGATGTCGACGAAGCTGAGCCGGACACCCTGCGTGCGTCCCCTGCGGCGCTTGGCGTACCACCCGACGACGATGACCCTCCGCCCCCGGATATCGTCGGTGTCGGCGGCGTCCGCCGACGTGGTGATGCCCTGCGGCCACCACTCGCCGTCGCTGAAGTCCTCGTCATCCCAGCGAAAGCCGTAGTCGGCGGTGGTGGCGGGTACGTCGACAACGGCCGCCTCGCGGTCCAGGTCGCCGAGTACGGCGTCGATGCCGCAGCGTCCTCCGAGCGAGCGAGCGAGCTCCTCGACCGGGCGCTGCAGGTCGCGCCCCTCGTGCAGCCGGATCCCGTCGCCGCTCGGGCGGCGGCCCGTCCAGCGCCGAGCTTGTTGGTCCAGGTTCACGATCCACGCCACAGCCGTCGATCGTAGGCCACCCGCCCAAGGATCCGAGCTTCAGGCAGCCAGACTGCCCGACGCTCGGATCCTTAAGCGTTGACGCTCGGGTCAGACCTCTTCGCGCTGGGCGGTGTCGCCTCGCCTGGAGATCTTCGAGCCCAGCCAGACCAGCGGGTCGAACTTGCGGTCGGCAACGCGCTCCTTCATCGGGATGATCGCGTTGTCGGTGATCTTGATGCCCTCCGGGCACACCTCGGTGCAGCACTTCGTGATGTTGCACATGCCGAGGCCGGCGGCATCCTGGGCGAGCTTGCGCCGGTCGTTGGTGTCGAGCGGGTGCATGTCGAGCTCGGCGTACCGAAGGAAGAACCGCGGCCCCGCGAACGCCTGTTTGTTGTCCTCGTGGTCACGGATGACGTGGCAGACGTCTTGGCACAAGAAGCACTCGATGCACTTGCGGAACTCCTGACCCCGCTCGACGTCGACCTGCTGCATCCGCCGCTTGCCGTCGGCGTCACGTGGCGTGGGCGCGAAAGACGGCAGCTGCTTGGCCTTCTCGTAGTTGTAGGACACGTCAGTGACGAGGTCGCGGATGACGGGGAACGCCCGCAGCGGCGTGACCGTGATCGTGTCGGACTCCTCGAAGTCAGCGAGCCGGGTCATGCACATCAGCCGCGGACGCCCGTTGATCTCGGCGCTGCACGAGCCGCACTTGCCAGCTTTGCAGTTCCACCGCACGGCGAGGTCTCCCGCCTGGGTGGCCTGGATGCGGTGGATGGCGTCGAGCACCACCTCACCCTCCTCGACCGCCACGGCGTAGTCCG
>JACCVZ010000037.1 GCA_013697905.1 Nocardioidaceae bacterium | reverse complement strand
CGGGTCACCCTCGAGCGGCGCCTTGGCGGCGTCCCCGGGTCCGTCGCCCTGCTTCTCGGCCGATGCGCCGGTGTCCTCCAGCGGTACGACGTCGGTGACGTCGAAGGTGGTGCCGCCGGCGCTCTGGTCGATCGCCTCGTCGACCGACGGCTGGAACCCCGCCTCGTAGACCACGACGTCGGCGTCGCTGACGTCGGCCACCTGTTGCGGGGTCAGCTCGAGGTCGTGCGGTTCGACGCCGGGCGAGGTCAGGTTCGTGACCTCGGCGCGGTCACCCGCCACCCGGCCGGCGACGTAAGCGAGCGGGTAGAACGAGGCGACGACGCGAGGTCCGCTGCCGCCACCGGCCCCGAGGGCGCTGCATCCCGCCAGGAGGGGTACTCCGAGGGCGAGGGTCAAGCCGCACAGCGCGGTCAGCCACGTGCTCCTCATGAAAATGATTATCAACTCACCTGAAAACGATTGTCAACTCGCGGAGGGAGGTCGGATGATCGAGGACCGCTGAAGACCGGCGATCCGCTTCCGCAACTGCCCGGGGATGGTGAAGGGTGGCTAGCCGTTCCCTGGTGAACCGCAGCCGCCCCGCCGTGGAAAGGACAACGCGCATGGCACACCCCACCGCATCTCCGCCGCCTGCTGGGGACGACGAGCCCACCGGCGTACCACGGGCGCAGCCCGCGAGCCGGCCAGAGCGGGTGGTGATGTTTCGGCCCCGCACCATCTTGATCGTGCTGGGCGTCCTGCTGGGCGCGTTCGTTGCCCTCCGGCTGGTGGTGTTGGCGGAGCGCGGCCTCACCGTGATCGCGATCGCACTGTTCTTGGCCCTGGCGCTCAACCCGGCCGTCGAGTTCTTCCAGCGTCGCGGGCTGGGTCGAGGACTCGCGGTCGCCGCGGTCTCCGTCCTCGCCGTCGTCGTCTTCGCCCTGCTGGCCTTGGTATTCATCCCTCCTTTGGTCACCCAGATCGGCGAGTTCGTCACGGCGCTCCCCGACCTTGTGCAGGACCTGACCAACGGCCAAGGGCCGCTGGGTTTCCTCGAGCGCAGATACCAAGTCGTGGAACAGGTTCGCGAGCTGACATCGAGGAAGGGCTCCGATCTCTTGACCGGGGCCGCGACTCCGGTGCTGGGGATCGCCAAGGGTGTCGTCACCGTCGTCGGGGGCCTCTTCATCATCGCCTTTCTGACCCTCTTCATGCTGCTCGAGGGCCCAGAATGGCGCCGTCGCATCACCGCCTTCATCCCGGACAATCACGGAGAGGCAACAGACCGCATCGCCGCCGGTGTCTACAAGTCGGTGAGCGGGTTCGTGACCGGCAACCTGGTGGCAAGCTTCCTCGCCGGAGCCGTCGCCACGCTGATCTTGCTGATCGTCGGTGTGCCCTACGCACTCCCGCTGGGACTGTTCACGGCGATCGTCGAGGTCATCCCGTACATCGGGCCTGCGATCGTCACGGTGCTGCTCAGCCTGGTCGCACTCGCCACCGGCCCGGTTACGGCGGCTGTGGTGTTCGTCGCGCTGCTCGTCTACCACCTCATCGAAGGACACACCATTCGCCCGCTCATCTACGGGCGCGCGCTCGAGCTCTCGCCCCTCGCGGTGCTGATCGCGATCATCCTCGGCACCGAAGTCGCCGGCATCCTCGGTGCGCTGGCGGCCATCCCGGTCGCCGGATCGATCCAAGTGACCATCAACGAGCTGATCGAGCTCCGCAACCGCGGTTCGTCTCGGGCCGAGCACCCCTAGGGCTGTTTCGGCTCCGACGACCTCCGGTTCGCGCCTCAACCGGTGTTCCGTGGTGGGGAGGTGCGCCGAGCGAGGCAGGCATGTCGGGAGGTACGCCGGCGCTAGGGTTGGCGACGTGAGCGACGCGGCGGGGGACCGACTCTTCGCAGACCCAGACCTCGACTGGCAGCCGGTCTCGCCGGCCCTCGTGACGGAGCGCCGGCTTCCGGTCGCGGTGCTCGCGCTGCTCGGGCTCGGCCTCGTCGGCGGCGGCGGCGGCGCGGCGATGGCGGCCGACAGCGGCGCCGGGTGGCCGCTCGCGGTTCCTGGCCTGCTTCTGCTGGCGCTGGCAGCACTGCTGTGGTGGGTGCTCGTCCCCAGGGTCGTCTCCGCCTGGCGGTACGCCGAGCGCGAGCAGGACCTGCTTGTCAGCCGAGGCCGGATGCAACGACGTTTGTCGGTGGTGCCGTACGGCCGGATGCAGGTGATCGAGGTGTCGGCCAACCCGGTCTCGCGGCACCTCGGAATCGCGACCGTCACGCTGGTGACAGCTTCGGCGGCGACCGACGCGAGGATCCCGGGCCTGCCGACCGAGGTCGCCCAGCGGCTGCGCGACCGGCTCGCCGCCAAGGGCGAGGCAGCCGCGGCGGGGCTATGACCGAGAGCGCGCCGGCGTACGCCGACCCAGAGCTCAGCCCCAGCGCGATGCATCGGTTGCATCCGCTGACGCCGTTCCTGCGGTCATGGCGGATGTTGGGGGCGGCCGTCGCGATCGGTTTCGGGTTCTTCAAGGACGACCTGGAGCGGCTGAAGTACTTCTGGGACGCTTTGCGCGGCGACGCCGAGTTGTCGGTCCTGTTGCGGGCGGCGGTGGTGCTGTTCGTCGTCGCCGCGGTGCTGGTCGCCGGCGCCTGGATGTCGTGGCGGGCGACGGGCTTCGCGATCGTGGACGACACCGACGGTCCGGGGACCCTGCGCTTCCACCGTGGGCTCGTCGTGCGGCAGCGCAGCCAGGTCCGGCTCAACCGCGTGCAGTCGGTCGAGGTCAACCAGCCGTTGTTCGCCCGGCTGCTCGGCCTCGCCGTACTGCGTCTTGACATGGCCGCCGGGGACGACGCTTCGGTGTCGCTGGCATACCTGTCGCTCAAGGACGCGTGGTCAGTGCGCGAGGAGATCCTTCGCCACACGGCGAACGCGCCCGAGCTGGGCGTCGTGGTCGGTGACCGCACCGACGACGAGCTGATCGCTCGGGTCTCGACGACCCGGCTCGTGCAGGCGAACCTACTCGACAGCGTGGGCGTGCTGTCGTTCTTCGCCCTGTGGGTGGTTGCGCTGGTCGTCATGCGCATCCTCGGGAGCGGCGATGTCGTGCTGGCGGGACTGTCAGGCATCGTCCCGGTGACCATCGCGATCCTCGTCCAGCTGCGCAAACAGGTGGCGTCCATCCTGCGCGACGCCGACTTCGGCCTTTACCGCACGCGGACCGGCATCCGGATCAGCGCCGGCCTGACGTCGACCGTCAACCGCACCATCGACACCGACCGCATCCAAGGGGTGCGCCTGGAGGAGCCGTTCCTGTGGCGGCGGCTCGGCTGGGCCCGGGTCGAGGTCGACGTGGCGGGAGCGGCCGACTCCACCCAGGCGGCGCGCCTGATGCCGGTGGCGGATCGGCCGGCGGCGCTCGCCCTGGTCCGCTCTGTGACGGGCGTCGACCTTGACGCGGGTGACGTACGCCGCGCCGGCGAGCGGGCGCGCTCGCTCGACCCGCTGGGTTGGCGGTACCTAGGGGTGGTGCTGCACGAGCACGGGGCGGTCTCGATGCACGGCCGCTGGCGACGCACCCGCATCTACGTGCCGTACGCCCGCACGCAGAGTGTCTCGGTCCGTCAAGGCGTCCTGCAGCGGCGGCTGGGGCTCGCGTCGGCGTACCTCGACATGCCCAAGGGCACGGGCAGCTGGCACGCCTCCCATCGCGACGTCGCCGAGGCGACCGACCTGGTGGCAGAGCTCGCCGCGCGGGCCCGCGCCCACCGGCTCGCGCTGTCTCGCGCAGGACCGGCGGCGTCGGCGGCGGCCCAGCCTGAGGCGGGTCGAGGTTTGGGGTAGAACCGCGGTGCCCCGGCGGGCACGATGTACCCCCAAACGTCGAGGTACGGGTTGGCTAGAGCCAGCCGTTGACGCGTGCCACCCCGGCCCCGATGACCAGGCCGAGCATGAGGCCGCGGACGAACCTGCCCTTGAGGTCGAGCACCGGCCATGACAGCAACGCCAGCCAGCCGACGAACACCGTGACGACGGTGAGCGCGGCGAGCGCGATCGGCAGGGGAGCGGAGAGCCCCAGCAGCATCAACGCGAGCATCGCGCTGGGAATGACCAGCCTGGGCAGCTGCGCCAGTCGCGTCAGGATGCTGCGGCTGCGGTCGTGCAGTGTCGAGCCGTTGCGTGTCGTGGACCCCGACGGCGGCTGTGTTGCGCTCGCCCGGGTGGCGGGGTTGCCGGACCGTCGCTGGTTGGAAGATGCCACGGCCTCACCCTAACCGGCCGTGCCCAGCATGCCCGCCGGTCGCGTCACGTGGGTCGCGCGGATCACACCAGCCAGGCGGGATAGCGGCGCACCTGGAACGCCCGGACCACCCGGCTCATGCAGCAGCGATGGCAGGATGACCGGTGTGTTGGTGATCTCCCGCTTTCGGTACGACGACGACATGACCGATCGGGCGCGCACCGAGCTCACCTTCTGCCTGGAGCAGTTCGGTGCCCAGACTGGATTCGTCGCAGGCTCGGTCGGCCGGGCCGTCGACGACCCGACCCTGTGGGTGCTCGAGACACGGTGGGCGAACGTCGGCTCCTACCGGCGGGCGCTGTCGGCGTACGACGTCAAGACGACCGTGGTGCCGCTGCTATCGCATGCCGTGGACGAGCCGTCGGCGTACGAGGTCATCTCCGGAGACGGCGCTGAGCCCGGCGAGCCGGCGAACGAGGTCATCCCACGGTCCAGCTAACCGCCCGCGCCGAACAGTTTCGCCCCGGTTGGGGTCCCGCGTACGTCGAGAGCGTGCGGGCGGCGACCAGCCGAAGGTAGCCTGGGGACTGCTCCCCACATCGGGGAGCTGACCACCGACCGCCAGCCGGATGGAGATTCCTCATGGCCAGCTCTGCCATCGACACCGTTGTCAGCCTCTGCAAGCGCCGCGGGTTCGTCTTCCCTTCCGGTGAGATCTACGGAGGCACCCGCTCCGCCTGGGACTACGGTCCGCTGGGCGTCGAGCTCAAGGAGAACATCAAACGCCAGTGGTGGCGCTCCATGGTCACGTCACGCGACGACGTGGTCGGCCTGGACTCCTCGGTGATCCTGCCGACCAAGACGTGGGAGGCGTCGGGCCATCTGGCGACGTTCAGCGACCCACTGACCGAGTGCCAGAGCTGCCACAAGCGGTTCCGCGCCGACCATCTGCAGGAGGCGGCCGCGGCGAAGAAGGGTATCGGCAACCCCGACGACGTAGCGCTCGCCGACATCACCTGCCCCCACTGCGGCATCCGCGGCGCGTGGACCGAGCCGCGGGACTTCAACGGCATGCTCAAGACCTATCTCGGCGTCATCGAGGACGACTCCGGCCTGCACTACCTGCGTCCCGAGACCGCCCAAGGCATCTTCTTGAACTTCGTCAACGTGATGAACTCCGCCCGCAAAAAGCCCCCGTTCGGCATCGCACAGACCGGCAAGGTGTTCCGCAACGAGATCACCCCCGGCAACTTCATCTTCCGAACCCGTGAGTTCGAGCAGATGGAGATGGAGTTCTTCGTCGCGCCTGGCACCGACGAGGAGTGGCACCAGACCTGGATCGACGCTCGCACCGACTGGTATGTCGACCTCGGCATCGCCCGTGACAACCTTCGACACTTCGAGCACCCCGCCGAAAAGCGGTCGCACTACTCCACGCGCACCGTCGACATCGAGTACCGGTTCGACTTCCCCGGCCGCGAGTTCGACGAGCTCGAGGGCATCGCCAACCGGACCGACTTCGACCTGTTGGCCCACAGCGCCGCGTCGGGTCAGGACCTGTCGTACTTCGACCAGGCCAGCGGTGAGCGCTGGACGCCGTACGTCATCGAGCCGGCCGCCGGTCTCACCCGCGCGTTGATGGCGTTTCTCATCGACGCGTATGCCACCGATGAGGCGCCCAACGCCAAAGGCGGCATCGACAAGCGGACGGTGCTGCGGCTCGACCCGCGGCTGTCGCCGGTCAAGGCGGCGGTGCTGCCGCTGTCCCGCAACGTCGACCTCACCCCGAAGGCCAGGGCCCTAGCCGCCGAGCTGCGGCAGCACTGGAACGTCGATTTCGACGACGCCGGAGCGATCGGGCGCCGCTACCGCCGGCAGGACGAGATCGGTACGCCGTACTGCGTCACGATCGACTTCGACACCGTCGACGACGACGCCGTCACCGTGCGCGAACGCGACACGATGAAGCAGGAGCGGGTCGGCCTCGACCAGATGACGGCCTACTTCGCCGAGCGGCTCGTGGGCTGCTGAGCCAGCTTCGCCCGCTATCCAGGCTGCGTCGGACGCGACCGGGCGGCAGGTCGTTTGTGGCACGTCCAGGGGCGCGTGTCCGGCACAATGAACGCTGGGTCGCATCGGCGATGCCTGACGTGAGGAGTTGTGGTGGCTGCACGAACGACGCGGTGGATCACCGTCGCCGTCCTGGGAGCGCTGGTGGTGTCCGGCTGCACTGGCTCCAAGCCTTCCGACGAAGCGCCCCCGACGGCGCCGACCACCGCCCCGACGACCCTCGACGACGGCACCACCGCCCCGGGCACCAAACTGAAGATCGGGGATGCGGCCAAGGTGCGCTTCTCAGCCGCCGCCAAGCAGAGCTCGATGGTCTCGCTCAAGGTCACGTCGATCGGCAAGGGCAAGGTCGCGGCGCTCGACGACTTCAACCTCGACGCCAAGACGAAGAAATCGAATGTGTACTACGTCAAGGTGTCGGTCAAGAACATCGGCGACGGTGACCTGTCCGGCCTGCCGGTCCTTCTGTACGGCAAGGTGTCCGACGACCTCGTCGTACCGCCGGTGGAGTTTGGCTCGACCTTCAAGCCGTGCGACTACCAGCCATTGCCCAAGGGATTCAAGAAGTCCAAGCGGGCCATCGTGTGCATCGTCATGTTCGCGCCGAAGAAGGGCAACATCAAGGCGGTCCAGTTCCGGGCCGCCGACAACGCCGAGCCGATCTCATGGCGCAGACGCTGAAGCTCGGCCCGCTGGCCGTCGATCCGCCGGTCGTCCTGGCCCCGATGGCGGGGGTCACCAACGCAGCGTTCCGGACCCTGTGTCGTGAGCAGGGGGCGGGCATTTACGTGTGCGAGATGATCACCAGCCGGGGCCTGGTCGAACGCGACGAGACGACGACGGCGATGCTCGTCTTCGATCCCGGCGAGACAGTCCGCTCCGTCCAGCTCTACGGCATCGACCCGGTCTTCATGGCCAAGGCGGCCGAGCTCTTGTGCAGCGAGCACGGTGTTCAGCACATCGACCTGAACTTCGGCTGCCCTGTTCCCAAGGTCACCCGTAAGGGTGGCGGCGCCGCACTGCCGTGGAAGCGCCGGTTGCTCGCTGCCATCCTCGACGCCACGGTTGCCGCGGCGGCGCCGTACGGCGTGCCGGTCACCGTGAAGACACGCAAGGGCATCGACGACGACCACCTCACGTTCCTGGACGCCGGCCGGATCGCCCAGGAGTCGGGGTGCGCCGCGATCGCCCTGCACGCACGAACGGCAGCGCAGCACTACTCCGGCCAAGCCGACTGGGACGCCATCGGCGAGCTCGTCGAGCACGTGGACATCCCGGTGCTCGGCAACGGCGACATCTGGGAGGCCGCCGACGCGCTCACGATGATGGACAAGACCGGTTGCGCTGGTGTGGTCGTCGGGCGTGGCTGCCTGGGCCGGCCATGGCTCTTTGGCGACCTTGCCGCCGCCTTCAACGGTGAGCGTCCGCCTGCGCTCCCCAGGCTCGGCGAGGTCGCGGCGATGATGCGTCGGCACTGCGAGTTGCTGGTCGAGCATCTGGGCGAGGAGCGTGGTTGTAAAGAGTTCCGCAAGCACATCACCTGGTATCTGAAGGGGTTCGCCGCCGGAGGCGAGCTGAGGCAGTCGCTCGGGCTCGTCGACACGCTGGCCACGCTGGACCGGTTGCTGTTGCGGCTCGACCCGGACGAGCCCTACCCGTTGGTCGAGTTGGGAAGCCCTCGTGGCAGGCAGGGCAACCCGCGTAAGGTGTCGCTGCCGGACAAGTGGTGGGACGGACGAGACGAGATGACCATCGACGCGACGGCCGAGCTCGGGCTATCGGGGGGATGACATGCTGCTCACGCCGTCGGGCATGACCTCACGCCTCGGCCGCCGACTGCTGGAGCGCGCGATGTCGCGGGGAAGCCTCGCCAAGGTCACCATGGTGCCGGGCGCGCTGCGCTATCCGTTGCAGCGCCACGGCCTCGACCCGGTGCCCCAGCTGGCGGCGGCGCGCGAAGCAGACCCTGTCACCCGGCTGGGGCGGTACTTCGGCCGGAGCATCTGGCTCGTCTCAGGCCATGAGGAGTCCCTGCGGGTGCTGGCCGACAAGACGAACTACAGCAACGACGTGCGGCCGCTTGTCGCCCGCGACCAGGCCGGGGAGGACCAGTACATCGGAGGGCTCGGCTTCACCGACCCTCCCGACCACACTCGGCTTCGCAGGCTCCTCACCCCGGAGTTCACCATGCACCGGCTTCAGCGGCTGCGGCCGCGCATCAACGAGATCGTCGAGCACCGCCTCGACGCGCTGGAGCAGGCCGGTCCCGTCGTGGACCTCGTGGACCTGTTTGCGTTCCCCATCCCGTTCCTGGTGATCTGCGATCTGCTGGGCCTGCCGGCCGAGGAGCTCGGGGGTTTCCAGGAGCTGGGCCGTGGTCGCTTCGACGTGTCGCGGGGAGGTGTCGGTGCGTTCGGCGCGGTGTCTGACTCACGCGAGATCCTGATCGAGGCGGCCCGCCGGCAGCGTGCGCAGCCGGGCGACGGGCTGATCGGACAGATCATCGCCGAGCACGGGGACGAGATCGACGACCTGGCCCTCGGCGGGCTCGCGGACGGCGTGTTCACCGGTGGCTACGAGACCACAGCGAGCATGCTGTCGCTCGGAACGCTGCTGCTGCTTCAGGACCGGGAGCACTTCGCCCGGCTGGGTGAAGACCCCGCCCTGGTCGACCGCACCGTCGAGGAGATGTTGCGATACCTGACCGTTGTGCAGATCGCCTTCCCCCGCTTCGCCCGGCACGACATGGAGCTGTCCGGGCACCGCATCAAGACCGGCGACGTGGTCGTGTGCTCCCTCAGCGGCGCCAACCGCGACCGTGCACTCGGACCCGGCATGGAGCAGTTCGACCCGACCCGGGCCCCGACGCCGCACGTCGCCTTCGGCTACGGCTTCCACCGTTGCGTCGGTGCCGAGCTGGCCCGGTTGGAGCTCAGGGCGGCGTTCGCCGCCCTGGCGCGACGCTTCCCGGACCTGACTTTGGCCTGCGACCCGGCCGACCTGGCGTTCCGTGATCTTTCGATCGTCTACGCCATGGACTCTCTGCCGGTGCGCCTGAGACGTCACGCTTTCTCAGGCAACCCGGTCTGACCTGGCCGAGTCCAACGAGAACGACAACCGCATCGTCGAGAGCTTCACCTACTGACATGCTGGGGCCGCAGGCCTGCACGGCAGAGGCAACCCCGCTCGCCGCGCCGTACGGCTCGGGCTAGGAGTTCCATGGACGGTGGGCGATCCAAACGTCCGCCACCTGTGACGGTGAGACGGTCATCCAGGTGCTCGCCGGGGAGAACTGACGCATCGACTCCGGCGTCGGACGGCGCAGTAGTGTCTGCACCGATGATGCCCCGACCTGCGCTGTTGTACGGCGATGCCGACGTGGAACGATTCCTCGCCGAGCCTGCCAGGTCAGGGCGCGCGCCGTTCGAGCGCGACCGGGCCCGCATCGTGCACTCCGCGGCGCTTCGGCGCCTGGCCGGCAAGACTCAGGTCGTCGGACCGTCGACCGACGACTTCATCCGCAACCGGCTCACCCATACCCTTGAGGTCGCACAGGTCGGCCGCGACCTGGCACATGCCCTGGGC
>JACCVZ010000031.1 GCA_013697905.1 Nocardioidaceae bacterium | reverse complement strand
CGTGAGATCCAGCTCATCTTTCAGGACCCGTACTCCTCACTCAACCCGCGGCACACGGTGGGGACGATCGTCGGCACCCCGATGCTGGTGCACAACACGGTGCCGAAGAACAAGATGATCGCCCGGGTGCAGGAGCTGCTCGAGACGGTCGGCCTCAACCCCGAGCACTACAACCGCTACCCGAGCGAGTTCTCCGGTGGACAACGCCAGCGCATCGGCATCGCGCGGGCCTTAGCCCTCGACCCGAAGCTGATCGTCGCTGACGAGCCCGTGTCGGCGCTCGACGTGTCGATCCAGGCGCAGGTCGTCAACCTGTTGCAGGATCTGCAGAAAGAGTTCGGCATCGCGTTCTTGTTCATCGCACACGATCTCGCGATTGTGCGGCACTTCTGCCCCAGGATCGCCGTCATGTACCTCGGCAAGATCGTCGAGATGGGTGACCGCAACCAGATCTACAACACCCCCCATCATCCGTACACGCAAGCGCTGCTGTCGTCAGCCCCCGACGTCAAGCAAGCCGCCATCGGAGGTCGCCGTGAGCGGATCAGGCTGGAGGGCGACGTGCCGAGCCCGATCAACCCGCCGTCCGGGTGTCGGTTCCGCACCCGCTGCTGGAAGTCCCAAGAAATCTGTGCCAATGAGGAGCCGCCGCTGCTCCAGGTCGGCGGGCGCCAGGTGGCCTGCCACTTCGCCGAGCCGATGCAGGTCGTTGCTGCCGAAGAGGGCGACATCGCAGCTCAGGTCGACGAGGGCGCGGCCGACGCCCCCCACCTCGAGGTCCGCTAGCGACCTCGTTCCTCGTGGCTCGCCGGTGTCGTGAGGCGACACTAGAGTGACGGCGTGACCGACGATGCACTGTTCGAGGTAACGTCGCCGACCCAGGCTGCGGTCAAAAGCCGACAAGGCGGCAGCCTGGCCGCCAGCCCACACCGTGGGACACCGCTAGCCGTGCGGATGCGTCCGCAGACCCTGGACGAGCTGGCGGGCCAAGACCACCTGCTCGGGGACGGTTCTCCGCTGCGACGACTGGTCGAGGCAGACCAAGCCACCGCGCTGATGCTGTGGGGCCCCCCAGGGACGGGGAAGACCACGATCGCGGGCATCGTGTCTGCGCAAACCAACCGCCGTTTTGTCGAGGTGTCGGCGGTTTCGGCGGGCGTCAAAGAGGTCCGCGAGGTCATCGACTCGGCGCGTCGACAACTGGCATCTGGCGGACGGGAGACGGTTCTCTTCGTCGACGAGGTGCACCGGTTCAGCAAGGCGCAGCAGGACGCGCTGCTTCCCGGCGTCGAGAACCGATGGATCACCCTGGTTGCCGCCACCACCGAGAACCCCTTCTTCTCAGTGATCTCGCCGCTACTCTCCCGGTCGCTTCTGCTCACCCTCGAACCGCTCACCGACGACGCCGTCCGGCAAGTGGTGGCCCGTGCGCTCGTCGACGGCCGTGGCCTCGCCGGCGCCATGACCCTGGACGTCGACGCCGCCGACCAGCTCGTTCGGCTCGCGGGCGGTGACGCGCGTCGAGCTCTCACCTATCTCGAGGCAGCTGCCGACGCCTCGAACTCCCTCGACACGGCGACGATCACGATCGGGGCCCTCGAGGCCGCAGTGGACCGGGCCGCCGTGCGCTATGACCGCCAAGGCGACCAGCACTATGACGTGATCAGTGCCTTCATCAAGTCGATCCGTGGCAGCGACGTCGATGCGGCCCTGCACTACTTCGCCCGCATGGTCGAAGCCGGCGAAGACCCCCGCTTCATCGCCCGTCGGCTCGTCATCTTGGCGAGCGAGGACATCGGCCTCGCCGCCCCGGGTGCCCTGGAGACCGCCGTCGCGGCCGCCCACGCGGTGCAGCTGATCGGGATGCCCGAGGCCCGGCTCAACCTCGGCCAGGCGGTCATCGCATTGACGCTGGCACCGAAGTCCAACGCCGTCATCACCGCCGTCGACGCGGCGATCGGCGACGTCCGGGCCGGCAAGATCGGATCCGTGCCTGCACACCTGCGCGACGCCCACTACGGTGGCGCCACGAAGATCGGGCACGGTGAGGGTTATCTCTACGCGCACGACGACCCGCGCGGCGTGGCTGCGCAGCGCTATGCCCCTGACGCGGTGCTGGACGCGACGTACTACACGCCAACCAGGCACGGGGCCGAAGCGCAGTACGCCGCCCGGCTCGAGCGCATCAAGGCGATTCTGAGCGACGCCCGGGGAGCAGACCTCGACGGGTAGGGTGGCGGACTGGTGAACTCGACGGAAGGGCAGGTCAGATGACGGTCAGCCAGGCGGTGATCGTCGGTTCCGCCGTCGTCATGGTGCTGCTCGTCGTGGTCG
>JACCVZ010000025.1 GCA_013697905.1 Nocardioidaceae bacterium | reverse complement strand
GTGCGTCGACGAGAGCCGTCCCGGCGTCGCCATGCAGGAGGACACCACCGTCGTCGGGAGCCACCGCGGGCACCGGCTCGGCATGCTGCTGAAGGCGACGATGCTGCTGTGGATGCGCGACGCCAACTCCGGGCTGGAGACCATCGACACCTGGAACGCCGAGTCCAACACCCACATGATCGCGATCAACGACGCGCTCGGCTGCACGGTCAACGCCCACGGCGCCGCCCTCCAGCGTCATCTGCCCGCAAGATCCGACCCTCAGGTCGCCCCCACTACCTGACAGTCGGATCTTTTCGCAGGGCTCCAAGCGGGGTGCCTGGTACGCCGAGGTCGCTCGCCTACGATGGGCGGCGATGACCGACAGCGTGGCGCGGACGCCGAGACTCATCTGTGCCGTGGCTATCGTGCTTGCGCTGCTGAGCGGGTGCTCTCCCTCGCCGTCGGCCACCGCAACGTCGGACACGCAGACGTCGACATCGTCGAACCAGCCCACGACGACGCCCACGACGCCCGAACCATCGCCGCCACCCGACACCGGCACCTGCCGCGACCTGAACTTCGGTGACATCAACCGGTACTCCAACACCACGGCCACGACGCCCTGCCAGCGTCCGCACACGGCGTACACGTTTGCCGCCACCACGCTGCCGAAGGACATCGCGTTCGAGGGCGTCGCGATCAAGAACGACGCCGTGCAGCAAGCGGCGGCGGACTCCTGCCGCGCCAAGTTCACGCCGTACGTCGGCGGCGACGCCGCGACCCGCGCGCTGGTGCGGCTCACGGTCACCTACTTCCTGCCCGACCAGCGCAGCTTCGACGCAGGCGCCCATTGGGTGCGCTGCGACATCATCGCCCTGCAAGCGGAGAAGATCCTGGCCGAGCTGCCATCCAAGCTCCGCGGTGCCCTCGACAACCAGGGCATCGTCGACGACTTCGCCCTCTGCTCCGGAGGCGAGCCGGGCACCGCCGCCTCGGTGATGGTGACGTGCAACCAGCCCCATGCCTACCGAGCGGTCGCAGCACTACGGCTCGGCGGCACGCAGGAGGCCTACCCCGGTGAGGCCGTCACCTTGGACGACGGGCGGCGGCGCTGCGAGGACCTGATCAAGGCCGACGTCGGTGCCGACGGCGGCTACACGTTCAGCTGGACCTATCCCACCGCCGCGGACTGGCAGGCCGGGCAACGATTCGGCTACTGCTGGAACAAGACCACCAGGTGAGCCACCGCCGGGGCATAATCGGCGGGGTGAAAACGCTCGTGGGGTCGTGCGCACTGTCCGCCCTGTTGCTGACGTCGTGCGCAAGCGCGGAAGACGTCGCGCAGATCTCGTCCGAGGACACGTCGAGCGCACCGGACCCGACCGAAACGATCGAGCCGACCGCCTCGACGGAGGCGACCGCGCCGACCGAGCCGAGCCAGACGATCGAGTCGACCGCGCCTACCGACAGCACACCGACCGCCGTGTCGACGCCGGCGACTCCCACCCAGACCCCCACCACGCAGGAGGCGCAGCTTGCGGGCAAGCCGAAGGTCGGCGACTGCTACGACATCACGAAGCGGCAGTTCCGCCAGCAGCGGGACGGGTCGTTCCCGGTGAGATGCAGCCGCCGGCACACAGGTGAGACGTTCGCCGTGTTCAACGTCAGCTCCTCCCCGACGGGCAGCCAGACCGACAAGGTGTGGCGCACCTGTCATGCCCGGTTCCCGGCGTACGTCGGCGACGCCGCCACCCTCTCGAAGCTTGGCTTGACACTCATCCTCCCCAGCAACGCTCAGACGTCCGCCGGCCAGAAGTGGATCCGCTGCGACGTGATCCAGAAGGCGAGCTACAACAGCCGCGTCGGCGTACCCCGCACCGGCAGCCTCAAGAACACGCTCAGGGGCGGCGTGCCCCGCGAGTTCCGCGGCTGCGTCACGCGTTGGCCGAAGGTCGACCAGGCCGTGCACTTCACCCCGTGCGGCCGGCGACACCAGGCCGAGCTGATCCCCGACTCGCTCTTCCTCGGCCCCCCCGAGGCGACCTACCCGGGCGTGGCGACGGCGAAGACCCGGAGCCAGCAGTTCTGCGAGAGCGTCTTCCAGGACTACGTGCCGGAGACCAACAACTACTACTACTACTATCCGACCAAGGCCTCATGGAAGTCCGGATCGCACAACACCACCTGCTGGGCGCTCGACACCCGAGGCGACGGACTCCCGCCATCCTGACGGACGGCGGCCAGACTGGTCGCACGGATGGGTCGGCTGCCCTTCACCGCTGAGCTACCGGGCGGGTGGCGGACCCTGCGCGGGCTCGTATCCTGCGGGTTGCGAGAAGAAGATGCCCTCGCCCTGGGTGAGACCGGGCAGTTGCTGCTCGAAGTCTTGGACCTGTGCGGTTGCGATGGTGCCCGTGACACGGCAGCGGGTCTGGCCCATCACGGGCGGCTGCAGGGTGGCGCCAGCGGCTTGCAGCTCATGCAGCACGTGGCTGAGCGACCCTGCTGGGATCTCCGCCTCGAACTCACTTGCCGGCGCGCACACCGTCGTACCCGCGCGTTGGAGCGCCTCACGCAGCACGACCGAGGTCAGCCAGCGGATGTAGCCGGCAGGCGGCGTCGGGGCGTGGTAGCGCGACTGGGTGAGTGTCACCACGCAGTCGGTCACCCGCCATCCGTAGAGGCCCTGCTCGAGTGTGGCTGGCACCGTCTCCTCGATCGCCGTGTGGAACGAGGGCAGCAACCAGCCGCGCTCGACGGCCAGCCGGTAGGCGACCTCGGACCCGACCGGGCCAGGCTCGACCCGCATTCCCACCGTGGCGTTCTGGGTGGGGACCTGCTCGGACGCCTCGCCGACCCCCGACACTCGCTCGACGTGGACGGTCCGAGTGGGCAGGAACTCGGCGTCGACGTCGAACTCGGTGGACAACCGCGCTTTGAGAACTTCCTTCTGAACTTCACCGTAGAGCCTGACGGTCAGCTCCTGGTCGATTCCGTCGAGGCGGGCGTCGATGAGGGGGTCCTGTTCGGAGAGCTGCCTGAGCGCTTCGAACAGCGTGCGTCTGTCGGCTGGGTTGCGAGCGACGACGATGGCCTCGAGGCCGGGCGGAGCGAAGTACCGGCCTCCCCCGGCGGGGTCCCACACCCCGAGCTGGTCGCCGATCTCGATGTCGGAGAGTCCGACGACCTTCGCGATCTCGCCGGCATGAGCCGCCGCGGCGACCGTGGCGGTGCCGGTGGTGAACGTGCTGACCCCAGTGACCCGACCCGCACGCTCGGCGAGAGTGCCGGCGGGTGAGCGGTGGTGGTAGACGACGTGGTCGCGTGCGGTCAAGGTGCCAGCGTGCAGCCGTGCGAAGGCCACCTTGTGACCGGTCGGATCGCGCTCGATCTTGAAGACGCTCGCCTGCAAGGGCTCGTCTGCCGATGCGGTCCGGGCGGGCAGGTAGCGGCCGAGCCCGTCGATCACGT
>JACCVZ010000016.1 GCA_013697905.1 Nocardioidaceae bacterium | reverse complement strand
GGCCTCGACGTTGTAGACCGGCACCACGACGCTCAACCAGGGGGTGGCCCGCTTCCGGCCGAAGAGTCGCGACACGGCTGACACCTTATCCAGCGGCGTTGGCTGCCTTGGGCTCAATCAGCCGCAGGATCTCGGCGGATGCGGTCGTGGAACTCCTGCTCCCATCCGGGCGTTGCCGGCCAGGTCGACTCGACCAACCAGGTGGCGCCGGCGTCGGCGTACTCGTCGGCAGGGACTCCCGGTGCCCACGGCGCCACCACGTCCCACCCCTGCCGGCCCTCGCCATCGAGGTAGCCCGCGAGCCCGTCGGGCGTCAGCAGCTCACCCGCACCGATCGGGACCACGCCGTCCCAGCGGCGGGCGCGCGCGAGCGGACGCCGGTTCGGCACCACGCCAGCCACCCAGATGGGTGGCCGCGGCTGCTGGACGGGCCGGGGCAGCAGGTCTGCCGTCACCTGATAGTGGTCGCCGGCGTGGGCGATCGGGCCGCGGAGGAGCCCGTCAAGCACCCCGAGGCACTCATCGAGCATCGCGGCCCGGGCGCGACCGTCCGCCTCGTCGCCGAGATCGCCGAAGTCGAGGTCGTCGGGGGCACCCAGCCCGACACCGAGGACGGCGCGCCCAGCACTCAGGTGATCCAGGCTCGTGAGCTGCTTGGCGACCATGGTCGGCCGACGACGCGACAACGGCGTGACCAGGGTGCCCAGACTCACCCGGTCGGTGACCTGCGCGATCGCGCCGAGCAGGACCCAGGGGTCGTGCACGTCGGGCCGCTCCTTCGACCACTGCACGTGGTCCCACAAGAACACGCCGTCCCAGCCGGCTTCCTCCGCGTCGCGAGCGATGGCGACGACTCTTGCGACGTCGGTGAACGGTGGGATGTTGACGGCGTACCTCATCACGGCAACGTACCTGCCGTCGCCGACGGCCATGTGCTGGCCAGCGGCGGACTTAACCGGTTGCCCGGTGCGGTCGCGCTGGGCAACCATGACGGTGCTCGCCGTCGAGATCCGAAGGATTCCATGCCGCGTCGCGACTACGCCGGACCCGGCGACCTGCACGCCATGCAGCGCCTGGTCCAGCGGATCTGGTCACCACGGAGCCGCTGGCACGTGGGCGACGTGGCGTGGGGGCGCTACGCCATCCCTGGCGCCGAGCAGACCTTCCGCACATCGCTGTGGTTCGATCGCGGCGAGGTTCTCGCCTGGGGGTGGGCGGAGCTGCCCGGCCACCTCAACTGGGCCACCGACCCTGGCAGACCCGAGACTGCGATCGAGGTGGTCCGCTGGTTCGAGGGGGTGGCGGAGTCTTGCGAACTCACCGCCACGATCCTAGAACCGGAGACCCACCTCGCCGATGCCCTGTTGGCTGCGGGCTACGTTCCGGACCTCGACGCTCCATGGTTCGCGCATCACCACCGCGGGCTGGAAGACATCGCCGCTCCGGACCTGCCTGACGGCTTCCGGCTCCACCAGGTCCAGCCCGGCCAGGCCGATCCCCGCGCGGCGGTGCACCGGGCCGGCTGGTCCGACTTCGGGTCGCGAGTGGCGGCCGAGAGCTACGCCGACGTGATGGCGGCCTGGCCGTACCGGCCGGAGCTCGACTGGGTCGTCGAGACGGCCGGCGGGGAGTGGGTGGCCTCCGCCCTCGGCTGGCTGGACGACCACAACGCGGTGGGTCTGCTGGAACCGGTCGGTTGCGCCCCGGCGTACCGACGTCGGGGCCTCGCGTGTGCAGCGAACCTCGCGGTGCTCCACGCGTTCCGCGAGGCGGGCGCGACGTCTGCGCTGGTTTGTCCTCGCGGCGACGACGCCTACCCGGTGCCGGGCCGGCTCTATCGCGGCATCGGATTCGAGCCCGGCGCACGCACTGTCACCTACCACCGGCCCGGCTGAGGGGTGACGAGCGTGCACCTATCATCGGTCCGATGACGTCCAACCCCGAACGCATGAGCAGCGGCGACTGGTACAACACCGACGAGTCGGTGCTCGAGATCCAGCGCGAGCGGCAGACCCTGATGGAGCAGTACAACACGACCCCGATAGCCGATCCGCTGGGCCGCAGGGGGGTGCTGATCGAGCTGTTCGGTTCCGTCGGCGACGACGTGGAGGTCCGCTCGCCCGTGTACGTCGACTACGGCTCCCACGTCCGGATCGGCACCGGCGTCTTCCTCAACTACGGCTGTCAGCTGGCCGACGTCGCGCAGATCAGCATTGGCGACCACTGCCAGGTCGGACCGAACGTGCAGTTCCTGACCCCGGTGCACCCCCTCGACGCACAGCGCCGCAAAGACAGGTGGGAGACGGCGAGGCCGATCACCATCGGCGCCAACGTCTGGATCGGTGGCGGTGTCATCATCTGTCCCGGCGTCACGGTTGGCGACAACAGCGTGATCGGGGCCGGCTCGGTGGTGACGAAGGACATCCCCAGTGGCGTTCTTGCCGTGGGCAGCCCGGCCAAGGTGGTTCGTGACCTGAGCTGACCCGCCCACCGCCCGTCGACAACGAGTGCCCGCTGGCGGCGATGGCACAATGCTCGCGATGACACTGCGGACCCGCGACACCACGGCGCTCGCCGCAGGATCCCTCCTCACCGGTCTGATCGCCTATGTGTTCTTCGCGACCACCACCCGTGCCCTCGGACCGGTCGCTGCTTCTCCGGTCACCGTCTTGTGGACCTACTGGAGCTTGTCGGCGGCGGCATTCACGTTCCCGGTCCAACACTGGATCGCCCGCACCGCCACCGCTTATGACGAAGGGGTGGTGCGAAGAGCGGTACCACGGATCGCGGCCGTGGTCGCCGCGACGTCCGCCCTGGTCGGTCTGCTGTCGTGGTTCGCAGGCGACATCCTCTTCCGGCGAGACCAGGCAGTGTTCTCGCTGCTGATGGTCGGTGTGACGGCGGGATCGGGCTTGATGGGAGTCGCCCGAGGCACGTTGACCGCTCGTCGCCGGTTCGGGAGCGTCGCCGTGATGCTGGTGGCCGAGAATGCGGTCCGCTGGCTTGCGGCGCTGGTGCTCGTCGTGGCCGACGTGGAGGAGCCGGTCGCGTTCGGTGTCTGCCTGGTCGCGGGCCACCTCGTCGCGTT
>JACCVZ010000007.1 GCA_013697905.1 Nocardioidaceae bacterium | reverse complement strand
GCCTTCGAGAACACGCCCAGCTGTCGCAGGATCCGCTGGTCGTCCTCGTCGAGCAGCTCGTAGCTCCAGGCGATCGTGGCACCGAGGGTGCGCTGCCGCTCCGCTCTGTCTGTGGCGGTCACGCCCTCGCCGAGCCGGTTGTCGATCCGGCTGAGCAGCGCCCGCGGGCTCAGCAGACGCACGCGCGCAGCGGCGAGCTCGATGGCGAGCGGCAGCCCGTCGAGTCGCCGGCAGACGGCGATCACGTCCGCGACGTTGTCCTGCGTCAGGTCGAAGCCCGGGCGCACCATCCGCGCTCGACGTACGAACAAGCTCACCGCCCCGGCCTCTCGAGCGGCGGCCACATCCACCGGTCCTCGCCTCGGTACGCCGAGCGGTGTGACCGGCCACTCCTGCTCGTCGACCAGGTGCAGCGGCCGCCTCGACGTCACCAACGCGCGCACCTCTCGTGCCTCGTTGAGCAGCCGGCTGACGACGTGGTCGGCGTCGGCGATCTGCTCCACGTTGTCGAGGATGAGCAGCGTCGGTCGGTCACCCAAGATCCGAATCGCTCGCTCGTCGGGCAGCCGCTCAACGTCCGCCGGCGCACCGGCCGCCTCCGCGATGGCTGCCCACATCAGGGCCGATCGGTCGGCGGTGTGCAAGGACACGAAGAAGATGTCGAGGGGGATGCCGATGTTGCTGGCCACGGCGACAGCCAGCCTGGTCTTGCCGGTGCCGCCCGGCCCAGTGAGTGTCACTAGCCGGGCTCCGTCGTGTTCGATCGCGGCCACCACGGCGGCCACTTCTGCCGATCGGCCGACCAGCTCGGCGCCGTACGTCGGCAGGTTGGCCCGGGTGCCCAGGCTGCGCAGTGGTGGGAACTCGTCGGGCAGGCCAGGTGCGATCACGTCGTGCAAATGCTCGAGCTCGGCGAGGTCCTTGAGGCGGTGCCAACCGAGGTCACGCAGACCGACGTCGGCTGTCTGGGGGCCCTCGATCAGCGCCCGGGTGGCGTCGGAGATCACGATCTGACCGCCGCTTGCCGTAGCGGCGATCCTCGCCGCTCGGTGCACATCGATGCCGATGTAGCCGTCCTCGTGCCGTTGGGGCTCACCGGTGTGCAGGCCCATCCGCACCTTCACCGCGATCTGCCCCGGCCACTCGTGCTCGTGCAGCCGGCGTTGCGCCTCGACGGCTGCCCTTAGTGCCTGGTGCGCGGAGGAGAACACGACGAAGAAGCTGTCGCCCTCGGTACCCATCTCGTGGCCGTCCTGATTGGCGAACGCCGCACGCACGATGGCCCGCTGCGCGGAGAGGGCGTCGCCCCAGTGCGCACCTAAGCGTTTCAGCATCGAGGTGGATCCCTCGATGTCGCTGAACAGTAAGGTCAAAGTCCCTGATGGGAGCGGACGCACTTTGACAGTATGGAGGCTTTTCCCCGGCCTTGTCTCGGGGTAATTGGCGTGCCCTCGTTCGGCCTGTTCGCGCGCCTGCCGCGCGGTGCGCCGAAGGATCAGCGACGGATCGCTGCCTGCGTACCGGATCGGCGGCGCCACTGAGGCCGGAGTCGTCCTCCCGAAGCGCCTCGTCGAGCGGCTGCCGTACAGGAGCCGAGAGGATGCGGAGGCATGCCCCAACCAACGCAGTGAGCGCGACGAGTGGCTGAGGGACCACGGCGTCAACCCCGGTGACTGGAGCAGCGTGTATCCGATCCTGGTCGCCTCGCGTCGAGCGCACGGTCTTGCGTATGGGGCCATCGACAGAGCGTGGGTCCGGTCGGTCGGGCTAGACGAGTGGCGACAGATTCACCAGGGAAGGTCTGAGGGTTCGGCTCGGTCAGGCGTTGGGGGGCCGTGACTCACGAAGCTCTGCGCGCAATGCTCTTACTTCGTCGGCGCTCTTACTTCGTCGGCCAATTCCTCGACGTCTCGCTGTGTTTCCTCGCCCGCCTCCTCGACGTCACCAATCTTCTCCACGAACCACGACGCGAGTGCGGCCGTCACAACGCCAAGTAAGGCGATTCCGGCCAGGATGATTCCACGCATGCGCCTGAGGATCGGAGGTGTCCGGCGGTCGAGCCCGTCGAGACCTCTTCATCGAAACAGGCTCGATCAGTGGGAGGAGTTGATGGCGTAGACGACGTAATTGTCATTCTCGAACTTTTTCGTCAGCATGCTGCCGTCCAGGGCAGCCAGGCCCTCCAGGTTGGCGGCGTACGCCTTGCTGACGAACAGCCACGACGGGTCGTACGCGCGGAACAACGCCGAGATCGTCTGCTTCGACGGGTCCTTGAACGCCGCGTCGTTGACCTTGAGCCGCTCCGGGTCCGGGGGCGGGATGGAGGCGTTGGCCTGGCCCTTGACGTAGTTCTGGTTGGTCTCGGCGGTGTAGCCCCAGCCCTCGATGACGATCCGACGCTCGGACCAGGCCGACACCCAGAAGTTGCGGTTGTCGCAACGAGAAGGGCGCGGCTTCTGGCAGTGCACGTTGGTGGCGACGATGTCGTCCACGCCGGAGTGCCGCTCGACGTACTCCGCGGCAGGAACGCCACCCGCGGCCCACAGTGCGCGGTACTTCGGCTGCGACTGCACGCGCTGGGTGATGGTGTCGTAGGCGAGCGAGTAGACGTTCATCGAACCCAGGCCAAGCACCGCGAAGACGCAGAGAGCCGAGGCGGACCAGGGAGTGACACCCCTGGCGTCCGTACGCCGTTCGAGGAGCCGACCGACGACCGCGAAGACGATGACGACCGCAATGGGGAAGAGCACTGTGGCGACCAGCGACACGAGGGTCGCATCGGTGGCGAGCTTGCGCCGCGACGCCGAGAACGTTGCCAGCGCCAAGGCGGCAAGTCCCGTGCCGGCCGCCACTCCCGCGTACACCGCTCCTTGCCGCCTCGTGAACGTGGGAACCAATAGGGACAGCCCCCATGCCGAGAGCAGCACCACCATCTCGGCGACCGTTCGTTGGAACCACAGCTGGCTCAGACCGGACCGGAAGAACAGGAATGCGACGCCGATCCCCGCCGGGACCGAGAAGGCCAGCCACATCGCCCGGGGGTCCCGCCACAGGCCAGCCTTGAGAATGCCGAACGCGCCGACGCCGTACAGCAGCCAGCCGGTCAGCAGCACCAGGGTCATTACGACCATCGAGAGCGCGGTCTTGTCGACGTTGTCATGGTTCAGGGCCGAGCGAGTGGTAACGAACGGGTCGAACGCCAGCCCACCGCTTTGGCCGCCGAAGAGCACGTACTGGGCGAACACGTTGACGACCACGAGCAGCACGGCGAGGCCGGACAGGGTCCTGTCGACGCGGCGCGCGAAGACCAGGATCAGCAACCAGGCCGCCACCGCGCCACACAGGAACACGGGCATGAACGTCGCCTTGGCGCCGGAGAGCGCGAACAGCGACAGCGCGAGCGCGAGCCAGGTCAGCCGACCGGCACGCCTGTCCGGGCGCAACACCTCGAGGATCAGCATCAGCGCCGGCATCGACATCACGACGCCGTACGGCTGCATCGGGCTCACGAACCGTCGCGAGAGGAACGGCTCGTAGAACAGGTACAGATGGTAGTGCGGGCCCATCAGCTGGTAGGCACCCGCGACGAGGAGGGCCGGGGCGGCGGCGGCGGCGAACGGACGCCCGGTAAGGCGGAGGGCGACGGCTCCGAGCCCGAGCACCGCCAGCCCCATCGAGACCGACGGCATCACCTCGCGCAGCATCGTGATCGGGCCCAGGCCGGTCGCGTGGTCGGACGTGGCGATCTGCGCGTGGACGAACCAGTGGTAGTCCAGTCGGGTGTCGAGCAGAAACGGAATCTGCGGCGGGAAGCGGTGCGCAATCTCCGAGATCAGCGCGTGATGGAACGTCTCGTCGATGCCCGTCGGCTGGTCCAGCGGGCGCAGCCCGAACACTTTGCGACCCAGCCAGGCAAGGCCGTACATCGTGGTGAGCGCCAACGCCCAAGCGGCCCGTACGTCGACGTTGGCGGTGGGCAAGGACCAGGTACGCCGGCCGAGCGGCAACGCGCTCACCATGATCGCGGCGATCGGCAGCAGCACCATGAGCAACGGGAAGCCGATCCAGACGCCGATCAGGTAGACCGGCAGCTGGATTCCGAAACCGAAGATTGTCCCGAGAGAGAGGTCCTCGAGCCACGTCGGTGCGCGATCCTCGTCGTGCAGCGAGCTGAGAAGCAGCCGCCAAGCCAGCACGCCGGGAAGGCTCACGCCGAGCGCCAGGTAGAGCGCGTACACGACGAGCCCGAGCAAGCCCACGTCGTAGTGGAGCAGCAGTGCGAGCGTGAAGACGGTGGTGAGGATGATTGGCGGCCAGGACGTTGCCATGACGCGGCGCAACGGCATGCTGTCACCCTAGCTACCGAGTCCGGCCGTTCTGAGACGACAGGACCGGCGTCGTAGATGGCTACGACTACCCTCCTGATCCCATGGATGCGCGCGACGACCACGCGGCTGTCGGTCGCGGAGCTGCACCGGCTGCGCGACAGCATCGACAACCTCGACGCGGCCCTCATGCGCGTGCTCGCAGAGCGGTTCCGGTGCACCCGGGCCTTGCCGGCGCGGTACGTATCGAGCTGCTTGCGGGCACAAGTCGTGCAGGCAGCCGATCTCCGCGTCGGTGATCTCATCGTGGCGGACATGTGGAACGTCGTGCGGCTTTGTGAGCTCGAGACGTTGGACACCGGCAACGTCATCATCCGCTACACGAACCACCACCTCAACGACGACAGGGCGTGGAACATTGACGGGGCTCCCGGTGAGACCGGATACGCGCCCGACAAGAGGTTCGTTGTCCTGGCGCGAGACATCCCCGCCGATGCTGTCAGGTCTCCCCGGCGGAGCACTGAAGCCAACCCGGTCGTTCTATGTGTTGTCAGGGCTGGCTGTCTTGCCCCATCTCCGACCGACGGTGCGCGCGACCGGCCCTCAACGCCTCGTGTTTCGCGTGGTTCTCGGCGCGAAGCGGGTGCGGCGCATGAAGGCCACAGTCACCAGGCCTTGGAGCGCATGCGCCAGTTCGTCCGCCTCCTGAAGGCTGAGCTCAGCGTTCTCGACGTGGATGGTCAGGGCGTCTTCGTCCAGTTCGACGCCGTCCTTATCCGTTGTGGTGCCCATCCTCACCAGGACGCTGCTGATCTCCCGCTCTGGTGACCAGTGAACGTAGGCGGTGACTCTTCAGTGTCGATGTTCTCGTGGTCCTCGGGGCTTAGGACGCACCAGGGCGGGCAGGTGATGGTCGGGTCGGTGGTGGTTGTCATAGGGGTCATCGCTTGGCCGTCTCACTGTCGACCCAGGCAGCCGCCTCGACGAGTTGCGCAGCGACCTGACGGGCAGCGTCGGCGCTGAAGGTGGGAACCGAGTAGGTGAGGATCTGCACGCCCCATTTCAGGGTCGCCGACACGGCCACCGAGGGGGTGTCGTCGTCAGAGGTGTAGATCGTCGGAAACTCGAGTCGCACTATGCCGCGAGTCTTCGTGTCGTCGGGTAGGTGCTTGAGCGCTTGGGTGGTGGACATGGTGGCGCCTCTCGGTGTGGCCGCTGTGCGCGGCGTAGCGGTTATCCGCCACCGGGTGACACCATCTGGCACGTATCTGGCACAGAGCCCCAGTCTCGCGGCTCATTGCGCCAATGGCCTGCGACTTTGCTGGCTCCCGCGACTGGACTCGAACCAGTAACCTGCCGGTTAACAGCCGGCTGCTCTGCCAATTGAGCTACGCGGGATGGCCGCGGCCCAGCGATACCCGGGCGGCGCCTGCATAGGGTAGCAACACCGTGCGGGTACGACGACACCGCGACCGGCTCTTCAGAGCCACAAACGCGACTACGTTTGGCGATCCGGATCTGGCTACGACACCCGGTCCAATGATCTACGGACACGCGCTAGCCGGGACACCTGGGGACTGTTCGTCGAGAACAGCGCCGGACTCCCCAACCGTGTCGGTGCTGTGGCCTTCCTGTGCCCCGGCTGCCGTCACGCGTCAACGTCATTTTCTGCCGCGCAGCGGGTCGCGACCGATGAAGCCGAGCAGGCGGGTCTGCACGTCGGCGTCGTCCGGGACCGGCACCCGGGGGCCGTACTGCCCCGAGGACCGCATCAGTTCCTCAATCGGCGCCATCTCTGCGAGCAGGTCGGCGCAGGTCTGCGGGTCGAGCCGCTCGTCCTGGGCGGTGGCGCGGGCCAGGTCCCAAGTGTGCATGAACACGTCCGAGGTATAGATGTTGTTGATCGCGTCCGGCAGGGCCATCTCGCCGATGTACGGGTTGCGCAGTACGACGTCGGCGGAGGCCGGGTCGTCGAGCAGTTTCTGCACGGCGTCGGCGTGAGCGGCCCAGTCCGCCACCGGATCGACGCCGCCCACAGGGGGCAGCTCGATCCCGGTGCCGGACGCGAGAAACGCCGGGAACCAGGACGTGAGGTGGTCGACGACGTCGCGAGCCCGCCACCCGTCCACCGGCGACGGGGCGTCCCAGTCGGTGGTGCCGTGGACCCGCTCGCCGAACGCGCCCGCGACCTGACGGTGCCACTCGGCCTGCTCAGACATGGCCGCCCGCCAGCAGGGCGTCGAGCTTCGCGTAACCCTGGTCGACGCCGGTCTCCATGCCGCTGCGCAGCCATGCGTCCCGGCTCTCGAAGCTCTCCACCAGCGACTGCGCGTGCAGCCGGGTCCGGCCGTCGCCCAGGTCCTCGAATCGCAACGTCTCCAACGACACGCCGTCCGGGTCGCCGTCGAAGGTGAAGGTCTGCACGATCCGGTCGGGCCGCACGTCGTGGAAGGTTCCGTGGAACCCGTACTCCTGCCCGTCGCGCCCGGCGACGTAGCTCCAGCT
>JACCVZ010000004.1 GCA_013697905.1 Nocardioidaceae bacterium | reverse complement strand
TGGCGATCGGCGCCGAATACTCCATCGGGCCGCCGATGCTCGCGGAGTTTTCCCCGAGCAAGGGTCGCGGTCGTCGGCTGTGCAGCCTCCAGGTCTGCTGGTATGTCGGCTTCCTGGCGGCGGTCCTGGTGGCCTACGGGATGGTGGCGTTGGGGGTTGACTGGCGGTTAATCCTGGCCACTGGCGCGGTCCCGGCGCTGGCGACCCTGCTGCTGCGGTACGGTCTTCCGGAGTCCCCACGCTGGCTGATGAGCCAGGGACGGGACCAGGAGGCCCGCGAAATCGTCAATCAGAACCTCGGCGAGGACTACTTCGACGACGAGGATCTCGCGGGGGAGTCGACGAAGAAGCCCAGCTACCGGGACCTGTTCGCGCCCGACCTGCGTTCGCGGACCGCCTTCGTGTGCATCTTCTACACCGCCCTGGTGGCGCCCTACTTTGCGATCTTCACGTTCGCTCCGCTGGTCTTCAAGTCCCTCGGTACGGTCGACCCGCGCGCCAGCGTGGTGGGGTCCAACGCGATCGCCGTCCTCGGCGCCTTCGTTGGCATGTTCGTCATCGAGCGGATGGGGCGGCGGCGGCTGCTCATCGGGTGCTTCTGGATCATGGTAGTCACACTCGCCATCATCGGTGGGTGGAGTGGCGCGCCGTCCTTGGTCATCGTCGGCTGCTTCGTGCTGTTCGCGTTCTTCAACGCCATCTCGGGCGACCTGACCGGCGTCTACCCCAGTGAAATCTTCCCCTCAGAGCTGCGGGCAACCGGCGTCGGACTCGCCTCCGCCGCCAGCCGGGTCGGTGCGGCCGGGGGTACCTTCCTGCTCCCGATCGGCATCGCCCACATCGGGGTGGGACCCAGCGTGCTCATCGGGGCGGCGATCGCCCTCATCGGTGCCGTCGCCACTCATCTCTTGGCGCCGGAGACCACCAACCTCACGCTCACCAAGTCGCCGAAGGCCGAAGCGCCGCGGCGGCGAGACAAGGTGGCCGCGGCATGAGCTGTATGGCTCAGCGTAGGTCGGCCATGGACAACCGCACACGGATGCTGGGGCGACTACCGTCACCAGGCATGAGACCAGTCGACGGGGTAACGCTCGACGAGGCCGCGCACATCTGCGGGTGCTCGCGGCGTACGCTGGTCCGCCACATCGACGCGGGCCGTCTGCCGGCAGGACCGAAGCACGAGCGACGCCGGGTGTCGCGTGCCTACGCGGAGGCGCTGGCGTTGCAACTCCCGAGCTCCCGGCTCGCGTTCGACCCTGAGAGTTCGTATTGGGTCGGCGCGTCGCAAGCGGCCATTCTGCTCGGGGTGAACGTGTCCCGGCTCAATCAAACTGGCAGCCGCTGGCCGTGTCCCGTTCGAGGTCCACGCCGACGGTCGCCGCATCTACCGGCGAGAACAGTTGCTTACGGTCGCCAACGCCCGCGAGGCCAGGTGGCACTAGAGGCGCTGCGTCAGTCGGCTATCGACTCGCTGCCCAGCTGTTCAGCCGAACACTGAGGCAGTGGCGCGAGGAGATCCTGGCCTACTTCGCCACCGGGCGGGGTCTCCAACGGCGGCACCGAAGCCATCAACGGCGTCATAGAGAAGGCCCGCAGGCTCGCCCACGGCTTCCGCAACTTCACCAACTACCGGATCCGAATCCTGCTCGCCGCCGACGGATCACTTCCCTACCGGCGCCACCCCAGCCGAGCGCCCCAACCATGCTGATCTTGGAAGAGCTTAGGCTTGCCGTCATGTGCCCTTCCCCACAGCGAACACGTCGACTCAATCAGTCATGCCCACGGTGCGGAAAGCCACTCATGATGGTCGAGGAAGGCGTGATGGTCGACCAGTCGGCCTACCCGATCAAGTGGGCAGCCTTACGGCGATACTGCTCAGGCGGATGCCTACTGACGGTGGCTGACTTCCCCAATGAGCTACGCGGCCCAGAGGACTGACGAAGCAAACCGAAAGCGACCCCCGGCGGAGCAAAGGCCGGGGGGTCGCTTTCTTGTTGGAGTCGCTCAGACGGCCTGCTTGTCGTCCGCATCTAGCCGCTCGAACCACGAGCTGTAGCCGCGGTTCGGCAGCCCCAACTGCCGGCGCTCGATGTCGCGGCCCAGCATGACAAGGTCGCGGTCCTTCGCCTTCCTACGTGCGGCGCGGTCGCGAAGGGGCGGCAGGGCGTCCCAGACCCGGCAGAGCAGCGACTCCACCGGGTAGAGCGATTCCCGAAGCCAGCGGAGCAGCATCATCGCTTGACTCCTTCGACGTCGACGCCCAACCCGAGGTCGTTGATGTCCTCGCCGTTCTGGATGCGTTGCAAGGCGTTCTTGGCGGTGGTCAACTGCTCCCTCGCCAGGCTGAGTACCTCGATTGGTGAGCCGAGCGGCGAGTAGGCGTCCATCCGGACCTCGTGCAGTGAGGGGTGGTCGTCA